>DCHW01000043.1 GCA_002314935.1 Clostridiales bacterium UBA1742
TCTATTTTAAACCTATATTTTATAATATTTATAAAAAAGTTTCATCACAATAATTATTTGTTGATTTTTTTAGCAACAACAGCAAGTCTTCCATCAGTTGTATGATATGAACAAGTTGATAATGTCATTAATTGATCTCCATATTTAGCTGTTTTTCCAGTGTCATATAAACTGGCTTTTTTACTATTATTAACATAGTTTTCAAATTCGGATTGATTTTTTGCATTTATAAAATAATAATATCTAAAAACGTTTTTTTCTGATTTATAATATACTCTAGATAAAAATACTGCTATTATTTCATATTCACAATCCTCATCAACTGTCGTAAATTTAAATGTTGGATGTTCTAAATAAAAACTTTCTTCTTTAAATTTTTCTAAATCATTAAACATATTTCCATTTAAATTGTTATGACCATATATTAATAAATTAGAACTTGGTATTGTCCAGTCATATTCTGTATCTAGAAAAAGTGAACCATCTTTAGAATATTCTTTTTTATATGTATGGGTCATATAATATTCATTATCTGTACATTGTAACACAGGATAATTTATATTTGTTCCTTCTATTTCAAGCCAACCAACAATATCACCATTTTCCTCTTTTAATTTTTTCACTTCTTCTATTCTTTTAGGTGATTCCTCAGGTATTTCTATATCTATAATCGATGTATCTTGTACTATATTTTCTTCTTTATTAAACGCACCTTTTATATACATTATTCCTAAAATTGAGCTTACAAGTATTATATCAAATATTATAATTATAATTGCAATTTTTAATTTTGATTTATTGTTTTTTAACATTTTTTCCCCTGTTTTAAATAGGGTTGGCATGCCAACCCTATTGTTCTATAATCTTATTTGCTTTTCTTTATTAAAACTATTGTTCCTGTTACCATTGCTACCGCAAACAAAACTATTCCTGTATAATTAATATTTTCAATTCCAGTTTTTGGTGTTTTATCTTTTTCTTCTTGTTTTTCTTCTTGCTTTTCTTCCTTATATTCTACATTTACTGTAACCTCTTCTTCAGGCATTTCAAATGTATAATATACATCGTTTTCTTCTTCACCTTTAGTTACTTCTATATTATTTGTGCCTTTTACTGTTACATTTATTATTTTTTCATTTACAGGTAATATAAAAAGAGTTCTTCCTGGCATTGAATATCCAGTTTCTCCAAATTCAGAATCTACTACCCATACATCTTCTGAATTAAAATTAATTTTATAACCTGCAACAAGATTTACATTAATTGAAGTTGCATCTTCTATTATATCCTCTATAAAATAACAATCACATCCATCTCCATCTTCAATTTCCCAAGGAATTGGAGCCACACCATCAAATAAAGCACAACCAATTCCATTTTTATTTATTACACCAATATTTATATCTTTTGATGTAGTTTTTATATAATCTAAATCATATGCCAATCTTTCACCTTTTATTATTGGTTGATGATTGTTCATTCTGTTTTCTAAATCATCAAAATCCAAATCAACCTCTGGTATTAAATCTATTTTATTTGTTGTTAAATTTATTTCATTAACTACCCAAGATTTAACAGTAGGTTCATCCAAACTTCCTATTTCATACCTTCCTCCAGTTGTTGAATTTCCATAATTTCCATTAAAAAAAGAAATTTCAAATGCCTTTCCTGAATAATATGTTCCTTCATCTTTCAAATAATAAATTAAATCACCTTTATTTAATATATCTCCTTCATTTATTTTAGATAAATCCTTGTAATTTGTTGGAACGAAATCTATCATAATTACTGTTTCATTAGTCTTTATATATGAAATTTTCCAAGTTGTTATTTCTGTATCAAAAATATCAGTATCCGCTCCTATTTCATATTCTCCACTTGCAAGTCCACCAATATTTCCAAGATATGCACTAACTTCATAATGCTTTCCAGCAATTTCTGGTAAGTTTATTTTATCTCCTTTATTAAAAATATCTCCAGCAGTCAAATTTGAAAAATCTTTTGTTTCAGCTGCTTGTACCTGTTTTGACATAAATGCTATCATCATTATTGCAATAACAAATATTACCATTAAAAATGTTTTTTTCTTCATTTTTTTACCCCTTTATAATATATTTATGGTATTAAAAAACACCATATTTAAATATTTTTTGTATACGCAAAAAAATACATAAATATAGTGTTTACATTTATTTCTTTTTATATTTATTAAATTTACTTGTGTGTGTGTGTGTGTTACAGCCCCAGGAGTTTTAGCTATCATTTGTTTCATCTCCATTTTCTTTTGTTTTATTTTGGTGGACGATAATGTCCACCAAAATTTTATATTTATAATTTATCATATTAATTTATTAGTGTCAATCAATTTTTAAGTTTTTATTTTTTCTTACTTTCTTCACGTCTTTCTTTTTTTCTTCTTTCAGTTTCAACAGGAATATTCTCTTTTCTACGACTATCTTTTCTTCTATCTTCAAATATTGAACCTAATTTATCTAATATCATATTATCCCTCCATTTATTATGATTTTGTTATTTTTATTTAAACACTCATTACTTCTTTTTCTTTTCCAGCTAATATTACATCTATTTCTGCAACTTTTTTATCTGTAAGTTTTTGTATTTTATCTTCTGTTGTTTTTAATTCATCCTCTGTCATTTGATTATCTTTTTGCATTTTTTTAGCCTCATCCATAGCATCTCTTCTAATTGATCTAATTGCTACTTTAGATTCTTCTGCAGTTTTCTTTATGTCTTTAACAATTTCTTTTCTTCTTTCTTCATTTAATTCTGGGAAAGCTAATCTTATAACCTTTCCATCATTATTTGGATTAATTCCAATTTCAGCTTTTAAAATTTCTTTTTCAATTTCTTTTAATAAACTTGCATCCCATGGTTGAATAACTATTAATCTTGCTTCTGGAACAGATATTCCAGCAACTTGATTTATTGGTGTTGGTGTTCCATAATAATTAACTGTTATTTTATTTAATATTGCTGGATTAGCTCTTCCAGCTCTTACTTCTGCAAAATTTTCTTGTAAAACACTTATTGTTTTATCCATTCTTTCTTCTATATGTGATAATTCCATAATTTAATCTCTCCTTAAAAATTATTTTACTAATGTTCCTATTTTTTCACCTTTAATTATTTTTACAATATTATCTGGCTCATCTATTCCAAATACAACTAATGGTATATTGTTATCTTTACAAAGCGATGTTGCTGTTGAATCCATTACTTTTAAATTTTGATTTAAAATATCTAAATATGTTATTTCATCATATTTTACAGCATTTTTATCTTCTTTTGGATCTGCTGAATATACACCATCTATTGTTTTAGCAAGTAAAATTACCTCTGCATCAATTTCAGCTGCTCTAAGCGCTGCTCCTGTATCAGTTGAAAAATATGGGTTTCCTGTTCCACAAGCAAATATAACAACTCTTCCATTTTCTAGGTGTTTTATTGCTTTTCTCTTAATAAATGGCTCTGCAATTTCTCTCATTTCTATTGCTGTTTGAACTCTTGTAAAAACACCTCTTGCTTCCAATGCATCTTGTAAAGCTAATGAATTTATTGTTGTTGCAAGCATTCCCATGTAATCAGAAGTTGTTCTTTCCATTTGATGTCCATATCTTCCTCTCCAAAAGTTTCCTCCACCAACAACTATTCCTACTTGAACTCCCATATCTACAATTTCTTTTACTTTATCACAAATTTTTCCAAGCGTTTCTGCATCAACTCCATTACCTTTTGCTCCAGATAATGCTTCTCCACTAAGTTTTAGTAGTATTCTTTTATATGATATATCCATTTTTGGCTCCTTTCCAAATGGTTATTAATTAAATTAAAGGTATTTTATCATAAAATATATTTATAAATCAATAACTAATTTAAATATTATAAAAATCCGATAATTAATTTATCGGATTTTTTTCAATTTCTTCTGTTACCAATATTTTAGCAAAATTTGCATTCTTTTCGTTAAATTCTATTTCAAATCTATTAGTTTCACCTACATTTAAATATTTTACTTCTTTATATAAAGATGATAGATATTTTTCATCTTCATATAAATCTATTCTTAAATAAATATTTTCTATAAGTTTATCGGTTTTATTTGTTATTTTTAAATTTATATGTCCTTTTAAATTTGTATTTTCAGCTTCCTCTATTTCAAATTGAATTCTGTCATCAGGTATTATGGTATAATTAAATCCTTTAGAAGATATATTTATTGTACTCATTCTCCAATTTGTTAATACAGTTACAAGTATGTATATTACCACTAACAATAAAACATATCGAAAATATTTTTTTATTTTTTCCATATTTTTTCTCCTATTTAAATTTACATAAATATTATACTATAATTTCATTTTTTTGTAAATAATGTAATGTTTATTTATATTTTTAATTCTTTATTTAAATATATAGAATAAATATATGCTTCATTTACTTTTTGATTTAAAGATTTTTCAATTGCACTTTTATATAACTCTAATTGTTTTTTATATTTTGTTATTAAAACTTCTTCATTTTCTTCTACAAAATCCGTTTTATAATCTACCAAAACAATATTTCCATTTTCTTCTATAAAATACAAATCTATTATTCCTTGAACCAAAATTTTTTCATTTTTATCAGCATCAGCTTCTACATTAATATAAAAAGGTTGCTCTTTATATATATATATTGCATTAGATACTCTTTTAAATAACTTTGATTTCGTAAAATTTAAAATTTTATTTTTATCAATATTATTAGCATCATCTTTTTTTATTATTTTTTTGCTTACCAATTCTTCAATTAAAGCTTCAATTTTATTTAAATCATATTCTTCTTTAAAATTAATCTTTTGCAACACTAAATGCAACAAAGTTCCTTTTTCTGCCCCTGTTATTTTTTGACTTGCTATAAATTTAGGCTTTGAATTTATTTCCATGCATTCCTGTATCTTATGTGATAATTTGCTAACAGATGTTTTTCCTTCAATATTTGTAATGCTTTCATAAGGATATTTCCAATTTAATATTTCATCAATTTCTTTATTTCTTACCAATGTTTTATTTGATAAAACTTCACTGTTTTTTATCTGTTCTTTAATATTTTTTATTTGACTTTTATTATGAACAATTACTTTTAAAAGATTATTATTATCTTTAATTCCTATCATTTCTAACCAATCTAAATATGACTTTCCTTTTGCAACAATGGATTTATTTATTGTTGTATCTGAATCAATATTATCAAATTTCCATTGCATAGATTTTTCATAATCTTTTTCAATTCCAGTTATTATTAATTTTTCCTTTGCTCTTGTTAAAGCAACATATAATATTCTCATTTCTTCAGATAATGTTTCATTTTTAATTTTAATTTTTATCGCTTCTCTTGCTAATGTTGAATATTCAATTTTTCTATCATAATTTATAACTTTAGGTCCAAAACCTATATCTTGATGTAATAAAATATTTTGATTTAAATCTTGCATATTAAATTGTTTTCCAGTACCACTTAAAAATACTATTGGAAATTCCAATCCTTTACTTTTATGAATACTCATTATTTTTACTACATTTTCATTTTCTCCAATTAATTTAGCAGATGATGTATCTCCAGAAGATTTTTTTATTCTTTCTATATAGTTTATAAAGTTATATAACCCCTTAAAGCTAGCTTTTTCATAATCTTTTGCTTTTTCAAATAATAATTTCAAATTTGCAATTTTTAAATCTCCATTTGGCATACTATTTACAAAATCATAAAATCCAGTTGACTGATACAAATACCAAATAAATTCATCTAATGCTAAAAATTCTTCCTTTTGTTGCCATTCATTTAATTTATCAAAAAAGCAATTAATTTTTTTTACTAATAAATTTTTTGCCTCTTTTTTATAATTAGAAATTGCATCAAAAAAACTTCCACTTTTATTTTCTAATCTAATTTCTAACAATTCATTGTCACTAAATTCAAAAATTGATCTTAGAACTGTTACCAAAGGTATATCAGAATTTGGATTATCAATTATTTTTAATAATGCTATTATTGTTTCAATTTCATCACTATCAAAATAACTTTGACTAACATCATTAAATACAGGTATTTCTAAATTGTTTAATTCTTTTTCATAAATTGATGCTATGTTTGAAGTAGTTCTTAATAAAATTGCAAAATCTTTATATGTAGCTTTTCTGTATCCTATTTTTTTATCATATATATAATAATTAGAATCAATAATTTCTTTCATCTTATTTGCAACAAATTTTGCTTCTATTTCGGTATTTTCTAATATTATTTCATCTTCTGTATCTTCTTCGTTATTTTCCAAATTAATAATATGTAGTTCATTATCTCCAGCATAATTTTCAGATTCAAAAATAGGATACTCCATTCCTAAATTTAAATATTCTTTTTCAGTATAATCAATATCACCAAGTTTTTTTGTCATAATATTGCTAAATATATAATTTGTAATATTTAAAATATTTTCTCTACTTCTAAAATTCTTGAACAACTGAATATTAGTATTGTCTATACATTCTTTATTATCATCTTTTGCTAAGCTATATGAATTATATTTTTCCAAAAATAGTTCTGGTCTTGCTTGTCTAAATTTATATATACTTTGTTTTACATCTCCAACCATAAACATATTTTTACCATTTGAAATTGTTTTTAAAATATATTCTTGAACCAAATTACTATCTTGATATTCATCTATTGCAATTTCTACAAATTTTTTTTGATACTTTTTTGCTACATCAGTAGGAACATATTCTCCTGTTTCATTCTTTTTTACTAAAATATTTAACGCAAAATGTTCAATATCCGTAAAATCAATAATATTTTTATCTGTTTTATTTTGTTTATATTGCTTAATAAATTTAACAATTATATTTCTTATACTTATTAGTACATCATATATTTCGCACATATCAGTATTTGCTTCTGTAGAATTGCATGTAAAAATTTTTGTTTTATATGTCTTTAAATTTTCCGTTATATTATTTTTAACATTTTTTACTTTTTCTTTAATTTCACTATCTATATTTCTTATTTGTGGAAGTGATGATAAGCTTGTGCTTTGTAATTTTGTATATATTTCATCAAATGTATATTCTTCATTTACAAATATTTGTAAAGTGTTTATATATTCATCTATTTTTAAAACATACCTATTTAAATCAGAATCTTCATATAATTCTTTTTTTAATATCTTTAAAACATTAATTTCATTATTTATCTCATCTCTAAAATTTTGAAGTAATGTTTGTCCCCATATATTATTTGAAAAATCTTCTTCAATTTTATTTTTTAAATTAAATTTTTCTATATTTGTGTCAATCCATTCAATAAGAAAAGGTGCACTTCCGTGAAAAGTTATAAATTTGCATTATTAAATTTTTTAACTCTTCATCATCTCTATATCCTCCATACATATTTACTAAATTTAAAAAATCAGTATCTTCTTTTTCGTATAATTCTTCAAATACTTCTTCTAAAGTTTCTTGTTTTAATATTTCAATTTCTGATGTGTCTCCTATTCTAAAATTAGGAGATATTCCAATTTCAAAAAAATTATTTTTTATAATTTCCAAACAAAATGAATGTATTGTTGAAATATTAGCTTTGTTTAGCAATGTAATTTGCTTTTGAATTCTAATATCATTAGGATTTTCGTCAATTTTTTTATATAAAGCATCTAAAATTCTTTCTCTCATTTCAGAAGCTGCTGCATTAGTAAAAGTAACTATTAATATTTTATCAATATCAATGTTATCATTAATAATTTTATTAATAATTCTTTCTACAAGTACTGTTGTTTTTCCACTACCGAGCTGCTGCCGCAACTAATATATTATTTCCTTTTTTATTTATTGCTTGTAATTGTTCAGTTGTCCAATTAGTTGCCATATTATTTCCTCCCTGAAATTATTTTATTAAATATTATCACATATTTGTATGATTTACTATATTTTTCTATATTATAAATTAAAAAAGATGCAAACGCATCTTTTTTAATTTTTTATTTTTTCGGCTAGCCAATTATCTAATTCGTCTATTTTAACTCTAACTTGTTCCATTGTATCTCTATCCCTTATTGTTACTGAATTATCATTTTCTGTTTCAAAATCAACTGTAATGCAGAAAGGAGTTCCTATTTCGTCTTCTCTTCTATAACGTTTTCCAATGCTTCCAGCCTCATCATATTCACACATAAAGTTTTTAGATAACATATCATATACTTCTGTTGCTTTTTCAGACAATTTTTTAGAAAGTGGTAATATAGCTGCTTTATATGGAGCAATACTTGGATGTAAATGTAAAACAGTTCTTACATCCCCCTCAGCTATTTCTTCTTCATCATATGCATCACAAAGTACTGTTAAGAAAATTCTATCTACACCAACAGCTGGTTCAACACAATATGGTACAAATTTTTCATTTGTTTCTGGATCTAAATATGTTAAATCAACTTTAGAAGCTTCCATATGTCTTGATAAATCGTAATCTGTTCTATCAGCAATTCCCCAAAGTTCTCCCCAACCAAATGGAAATAAATATTCTATATCTGTTGTTCCCTTACTATAGAAACAAAGTTCTTCTTTAGAGTGTTCTCTCATTCTTAAATTTTCTTCTTTTATTCCTATATTTATTAACCAATTTTTACAGAAGTTTTTCCAATATTCATACCATTCTAAATCAGTTCCTGGTTTGCAAAAAAACTCTAATTCCATTTGTTCAAATTCTCTTGTTCTAAATATAAAGTTTCCAGGTGTTATTTCATTTCTAAAAGATCTTCCCATTTGTCCAATACCTAATGGTAACTTTCTTCTTGTTGTTCTTTGAACATTTTTAAAATTAATAAACATTCCTTGGGCAGTTTCTGGTCTTAAATAAACTTCTGATTTTGCATCTTCTGTAACACCCATAAAAGTTTTAAACATTAAATTAAATTTTCTTATATCAGTAAAATTTATTTTACCGCAATTAGGACATTCTATTTTATTTTCTTTTATATATTCAACTAATTGTTCATTTGTCCATCCATCTAATCCAGTTATATCTTTTCCGTTTTTAAATCCCCATTCTTCTATTAATTTATCAGCTCTATGTCTAGTTTTACATTCTTTACAATCTATAAGTGGATCACTAAATCCTCCAACATGACCAGTTGTAACCCAAACCTCAGGATTCATTATAATAGCACAATCTACACCGACATTATATTTTGACTCCTTAATAAATTTTTTCCACCACATATCTTTTATGTTTTTTTTCATTTCTGATCCTATTGGTCCATAATCCCATGAATTAGCAAGTCCACCATATATTTCTGAACCTGGATATATAAATCCTCTACTTTTACATAAATTTACTATTTTATCCATTGATTTCTCAGTCATCTTTTTTCCTCCACAATTTAATAATATAACGATAATACTTTATCAAAAAAATAATTAAAAGTCAATTGTTACAATTATGTTACTGTAGTAAATTTATGATAATATCACCTTAGAACTTCCTAAGCAAATATTTCACCTTGTAGGGGCGATTTTAATCGCCCGTTTAAAAATATTTATCTGTTTGCCAATTTATTTTACATTATTTTGTATATATTCCTTTATTTTTAAATATTCTTTTTCATTTCGTATAATGCATATTTTTTCAATATCTCGGGCGATTAAAATCGCCCCTACATTCTCTAATATTGAATTTTATACATAAAAAATTAAATCTTGAGCCTGCCTCCGCGGCAAGCGGATTAACTTAGAGATTACATATGGGTGAAATTTTCGCTAATAAAATAACGCTATTTTACAGTGAAATTTTCCAAAATCATTAGCATTGTTACAATTATGTTACGTTTCTTTTTCGCATTTATGACAATTTTCTTGTTTTATGTTTCCTAAATGTAACAAAAAACAATATCTTTTTTGTCTTTGTGGAAACTGTGGATAACTTTGTGAATAAAGTTAATTCAATATTCTCATGTTCTAAAATTTAAGTCATATTTTTTGTTTTTTTTACAATTTACAATTATTTACAAATATTATGTGTACTACATTACTATTATCAAAATTAGTATATATTATATTAAAAGTAGCTAAAGTAATACTCTTTAGCTACCGTTAATTTAAATATTATATTGCGCAAAACACAATTATTGCAAGGACTTGCATTATAATTATTGCTGGAAATCCAATAACAAATCTTGTTTTTTTAGTCTTATGCCTAAAAATTTTCATACCTGCTATACCACCTATTCCACCACCGCAAAAAACTAATATAAACAAAGTAGATTCTTTAATTCTCCATTTACCTTTCTTTGCTCTTTTTTTATCTATATACATCATTGCATATGTAATTAAATTTATAATTAATATATATATTATTATATTTATTGTTTTCATATATACCTCTTTTCTTTTTTAGTGTAAAGTGCATGTTTTTAAAGGGATATTTGTTATCTTACTATAAGATGAATTAGTTCTCCATATACTTCCTGCTCCAATATATTCTCCTCTTCCAGAAACATACCTTACAGATGGACAATTATCATTAGCTACCAATCCAGTTTCTGTACATATTCTTAAAGAAGAATGGTATGGACAATTTCCGTGTTGGTTCTGTTCCTGCAACAAAATATTCTGTATATTTTGTTCCAGAATATTTACAATTTGATGTTGCTAAAAATCCTGACTTTTTACAAACTTCAACTTGAACAACTCCTTCTGGAATATTTTCGCTAAATTGTTTCATTACCAATCCTGTATGTACCTGTTTCATTATATCACTCCAAATTATGCTTGAAGGATTTATATTCCATCCTTTTACTGTTGCATTTGTATCATACCCATACCAAACAGCAGCTGTATAGTATGGGGTAAAACCACAAAGCCATCTATCATAATCACTGTTTGTTGTCCCAGTTTTTGCAGCAACACTCATTTGATCCATTGCACATATTGTAGCTGTACCTCCTGCTTTTACTGGTTCTGTTAAAATATCTTTAACAACATATGCTGCAGATGGAGAAATAACTTGTGTTTTTCTTTGATTTGCTTCAAATACAACATTGCCTTCTGAATCAACAACTTTTGTATAAAAAGTAGGTTCAATATATAATCCATCGTTAGCAATCGTACCATATGCTCCTGCCATTTCTAACGGTGTAACTCCATAGGTTAATCCGGCCAAGTGCTATAGATAATCCACGATCTTTATTATCATCAAGAGAAGTTATTCCAAAATTTTTTAAATATTCAACAGATCTTGTAGGAGTAAGCACTGCAATACCTTTAACCATTGGTATGTTTTGAGAAGTAGCAATTGCTTCTCTAGTTGTAATCAATCCTCTATAATAATTATAATTTTTAGGCGTGTAATTTTCGCCCGCATATGTAAATGTTGTTGGATCATCATCGAATACAGTTGCAGCAGTTATAACTCCATCATTAATAGCAGGTGCTACAACTGCAATTGGTTTCATTGAAGAACCAGTTTGCCTTTTAGCATCAGTTGCTCTATTAAATCCAAATGCTGTTGTTTTTTCTCCTAATCCTCCAGATATTGCAACAACATGTCCCGTTGTATGGTCTAAAATAACCATCGCAGATTGAGATTCTACAGTTTTTCCAGTAATATCCTTTGTTGTGTTTGAAAATTGAGCATCATTATACTCATTATCTACTATTTGTTGTATTGATGGATCTAATGTTGTATAAATTGTAAATCCTCCACCAAATAAATACAATTTAGCTTGTTTATATGTCCAATCATATTTTTCTTGCAATTCATTTATTATCTGTGTTAAAGCAGCATCTGTATGATATGAAAATACTATTTGGCTAATTTCACCTTTTTCAAAATTTAATCCATCTCTAACTTCTTTTTTAGCTGTTTTATACTCTTCTTCTGTTATACTATTTAACTCATACATTTTATCTAATACTGTAATTGTTCTATCTTTAATTTTTTGTATACTTTCTTCATCATCAGAAAATGGTCTATAAGAATTTGGAGAATGGTTTATCCCAGCTAAAAAAGCGCTTTCTGCTAAACTTAAATCAATTGCATCTTTATTAAAATAATATACCGATCCCTGTTGTACTCCATAAACTGTATCACCAAGAAATATTAAATTTAAATATAATTCTAAAATGTCTTCTTTAGACATATCTTGCTCTAAATAATATGCCCTTACCATTTCTCTAACTTTTCTTTGCCATGTATCTTCTGTTTCTTGGGTAAGATTTTTTACCAATTGCTGTGTAATAGAGCTTCCACCAAAAGGTGATTGTCCTTTATTTTTTATATATGTATATGTTGCAGCTGCAGTTCTTTTAATATCAACTCCATTGTGTTCATAAAATCTTTCATCTTCTATATCAATAAATGCTAATGGAACATATTTAGATATTTGATCTATACTTACACTCTGTCTATTTTCTTCTCCATTTAAAACTGCAATTGTATTTCCATTTATATCTTTCACTACTGAATTTTCATATTTAATTATTAAATCATTTTTACTCAATCTTACATCTTTTACTACATCATATATTTTATATGCAACAATTCCTCCAATAATCATTGTTAATAAAATAATCAATAAAAGTATAATAAAAAATGCTTTTAAAATTCCTTTAAAAACAGAATGTTTTTTTGGCTTTTTATATTTCTTTTTCTTAACAACATATTGTTCAGATTTAATCAAATCATTATTTTGAGACATTTATTTTTCCTCCATAATATTCTTTTTTTATTATATTATTATTACTATTTTTTTTCAATAAAAAAGATAGTAAATGTTATTTTTTACTATCTTTTTTTATTATTATAAATTTATATATAATTTTGGATCAACATTTACATTATCTTTTAAAATTTCGAAATGCAAATGTGGCTCATCTACTATTTCAAAAGCTGCAGAATTACCCACCGTACCTATTGTTTGTCCTTTTATAACTTTTTCACCTTCTTTTACAAATTCAGAACTTAAAAGATTTGCATAAACTGTTTTGTACCCATTTGTATGTTCTATAATAATTGTAAGTCCGGTACCTTGGATCATTTTTTATTGCAAATATATTTCCCTCTTCTGAAGATTGTACTATACTTGCTCTTTCTGCCTTTATATCTATTCCTAAATGTGTTATCCATTCATCTAAAGTATTAGAATAAATTAACATATCCTTTGCATATTCATTAATTATTTCACCTTCAACTGGATTAATAAATTCCGGCTCTATAATTTGTTCCTCAACAACCTCTTCTACAACCTCTATTGTTTCACTCTTGTTTTCATTATTTGATGATTCATATTCTGTTTCTAATTCATCTTCGGTTTCGTTTATTACGTCCTCAATTTTTTTTCCTATTTCTGTACTTGTAGTTTCAATTTTATCTGTTTCTAAATTTATTTCAGAAACCAATTGTGCAATTTCTTGAGTTTGTAGTGATTTAGATTTAGCCATAGAATTTTTTAATTTATTATTATAAAGTATAAAAGTTATTATAAAAGTTAAAATTATTATTCCTAATAGAATAATAGATAAAAAAGTTAATTTTTTTAAATCATTATTTCTTTTTTTTACAAATCTCCTTCCTCTTCCCATAATATTCCTCCTCAATTTTTAGTGCAAGCAAATTAAATTATCACTATATTTTTTTACACTAACATTTTCTTTAGTAAAATTATTTCCTTTATTTTGAAATTTATACATCTTACATATCTGTAATTTCAACTCCAGTATAATAGTGCTTTATAATTTCTTCATATGTACTACCATTTTTTGCCATACTGTCTGCACCTGTTTGACTCATTCCGAACTCCATGTCCATATCCTATAACACTAAATTTTATATTTTCTTTATTTATTTCTATTGTAAATTTTGCAGATTTTAATCCAAAAATATTTCTTATCTCCACACCACTTAAATTTAAATTTCCTATTTTTATTTTTTCTATTCTTCCACCTTCTGTATAACTTAAAATTTCAATACAATTTTCTTCGTCATAATTTATTTCAAACTCTGTATGATAACTTTTTAATTTTTCTATAAAGTCATCCTTAGTTAATATAACTTCAGATTGATATTGAGTATAATTTTCTTCTCCACTTGTGCTAACCGCCTGAAGATATGGATAATTTGTTCCACCCCATACTGCATTTGCAGTATCAGTTACTCCACCACTATTAGAATGAAAAAAAGCATTTATTGGTTCACCATTATATGTTATTATTTTGCCTTGCGTACTTTTTACTGCATTTTCTATTTTCTCCCAATTTAAATTAGCTTCTTCTACATTCCATTTTTCCATCCTTTTTTCTTTAGAAATCCATGCTTGACAACATCCTGAGTCATCACAAACATCTGCATTTTCATGTTTACTATTTAAAATTTTATATACTGTATATGTTCTGGCAACAATTGCTTGAGCTTTTAATGCTTCTTCGTTAAAATTAGCAGGCATTTCACTTGCTACAACACCTAATAAATATTCATCCAAATTTAATTCCTCTATTTCTCCGAGTCTCAAAATGCAATAATTTCACATTATTATACGCTTTATAATCATAACTTTCATCTTTTACTATAACTGGCTCTATCGTTGTTTCTTCTAAATTAAATTTTTTTGTAAATAAAAAAGGAATTAAAAAAAACATTAATACAATTATAATTATCATTAATACAAGCTTTTTCATGTTATCAGCCTCCCTATGCTTCTATCTTATTTCGCATTGCCAATAAAATCTTTTTTTCTATTCTAGAAACTTGTACTTGAGAAATTCCAAGTTTTTTTGCAACTTCTAATTGTGTTTTATTTTGGTAATATCTTAATATAATTATTTCTTGTTCTCTTTTTTCTAATTCCTTTATTAATTGACTTATACATATTTTATTTAATAATTTATTTGTTTCATCTTTATTATCCTTTATTTGATTTATTTTTGTTTCACTATTTGATTTATCTTCATATATTTCTTCATCAATAGATCCAATTGGATTTCTACTTTCTATAGCAAAAGCAACTTCTTCTTTAGTTAGTTTTAATTTTTTTGCAATATCATCTATAGAAATTTCTTCTCCAGTATTTTTTAAATAATCTTCTTTTATTTGATTTATATGTGTAAGAAGTTCCTTTATACTCCTACTTACCTTTATTGGTCCGGTCATCTCTTATAAAACGTTTTATTTCTCCTAATATATATGGAACAGCATATGTAGAAAGTTGTACTTCAAATTCTATATTAAATTTTTGTATTGCTTTTATAAATCCTATACAACCAATTTGATATAATTCTTCTTTTTCATATCCTCTACCTTCAAATCTTTTTACAATACTCCATACTAAGCCTGAATTTTTTGTAATTAAATTTTCCATTATATTTTTATCTGTCTTTGCATTTATAATTTCTTTTGTAGTTATTTTATACATAATACTCCTTTCTTAAGCTTTTATTGGAGCATCTTTTTTTATTACTTTTTTTAAAGTTACTTTCGTACCTTTTCCGACACTTGATTCAATCTCCATACTGTCCATAAAATTTTCCATTATTGTAAAACCCATTCCTGCTCTTTCCAACATAGGTTTAGAACTAAAAAGTGGTTTTTTAGCTTCCTCAATATTTTCTATCCCCTTTCCATTATCCACAATTTGTATTTCTATATAATCATCTGTTAATTTACAGTAAATATATATAGTTCCTTCAGTATTTTCATAACCATGAATAATACTATTTGTAACCGCTTCAGATATAGCTGTCTTTATATCAGCAATTTCTTCTATAGTAGGATCTAATTGTGTTGCAAAAGCTGCAACTGTTGTTCTTGCAAAATTTTCATTACAAGATTTACTTAAAAATTCTAATTTCATTTCATTTTTATACACA
The DNA here is from genome assembly GCA_002314935.1 of Clostridiales bacterium UBA1742. Taxonomy (GTDB): domain Bacteria; phylum Bacillota; class Clostridia; order TANB77; family CAG-508; genus CAG-452. The sequence goes on from DCHW01000043.1 coordinate 15,909, forward strand.
TTCTTCAATATTATTTCCTCCTATACAACAATTATCTTCTATTTGTATTATTTTTAATATTCCCGACATTTCTAATGTTTTTTTTACTATTTTATTTACATTTGTAATTACAAATGTTCCTCCAAATAAAGATACTAACTTATACCTGCCAATTATCATACCAATTCCACTACTATCCATAAATGTTACATTTTCTAAATCAAATACCACTTTTTTTGGTATATGTATTTCTATTTCATAATCAGCTCTCTTTCTTATTTTTTCACTCGTATGGTGATCAATCTCCTCTGTCAATTTAAATATTAGCATTTTGTTTTTTTTAATATATTGTACTTGCATTTTATTAACCTCTTTTCTCTTTAGTACTATTAATATATTTTCTACAATTGGAATTTTTTTCCTTTAGCGAATTTTAGGAAGTTTTGGAGAACTTATCTAGTACAAAAAAAATAGAACAGCTTAGCTGTTCTATTTTTTGTATTTTTTACTATTTTACTGTATATCCCTCTTCTTCTAAAGAAGCTTTAATTGCATCCTTTGATAAATCAGCAGTATCCTCATCTTCTCCTAAAGTTTCTACATAAGCAGTAGCATCCATTTTTATTGTTAATTTTTTACCATCTTGTTTAACTTCCATTCCTTCTAAAGGATTTGCTTCTTCTGAATCTTCAGATACAAACATTGATGTTACTAAACTAAAATATCCATACATAGTAGTAGCTTGTTCTTCATCATCAAATGTATATGTCATATTAATTTCAGATGCCTTGTCATCTTTAAATGTTATTTCTAGTTTTTCATCATAGTTACCCATATATTCATCTTCTGTTCTTTTGGTAGCAACTAGTTTATCTCCTCCACAACCTGTAAGTAATACAACAAGCATAGCCATTGCTATTACTATAGCAAAATTTCTTAATGTTTTTTTCATATTTTCACCTCCAAATTTTTATACTTGCATTTTATACGATAATATATAAAAAAGCAACATTTTTTTACTAAATTATTTCTGCAATTAAATCATAATCTTTTATATCAGTAATTTTAACATTTATAAATTGTCCTAATAAATTTTCTTTATTATTTTTTATAAACACTACTCCATCTGTTTCTGGAATATCCATATACGTTCTTCCAATATAATAGCTTTCATCAAAAGATTTATTTTCAATTAATACCTTATATTCATTTCCAACATATTGTTTTATGTTTTCTCTTGATGTATACATAGCAATTTTCATTATTTCATTATATCTTCTTTTTTTGGTAGCATAATGTATTTGATCTGTCATTTTTGCAGCTGGTGTTCCATCTTCTTTTGAATATGTAAATACTCCTAATTTATTAAAATATCCTTTTTCTACAATTTTTTTTAATTTTATAAAATCTTCTTCTGTTTCTCCTGGAAAACCGACTATAAGTGATGTCCTAAGAATTGCATTTGGAATTTCAGTTTTTATTTTATTTATTAGATCTTCTATTTTTTCACCAGTAATTCTTCTGTTCATCCTTTTTAATATTTTATCTGAAATGTGTTGTATAGGAATGTCAAAATAATTACATATTTTATCATTGCTTTTTACCGTATTTATTAATTCGTCTGTTATACTTTCTGGATATGCATATAAAAATCTTATCCATTCAAATCCATCTATCATACATAACTTTTCTAATAGCTCACTAAGCATAGAGTTACCATATAAATCTTCTCCATATCTTGTTGTATCTTGAGCTATTACAATAATTTCTTTATAACCTTGTTTTGCAAGTTTATTCGCCTCTTCCAAAACTTCTTCCATAGGTCTACTAACATATGGTCCTCTAATATATGGTATAGCACAATATGTACATCTGTTACTACATCCTTCTGCAATTTTTAAATATGCAGTTTTATTACCAGTTGTTATAACTCTATTCAAGTAATCAAATTTATTTGAATTTTCAATATATTTCTTATTTATTAAATTTTCTATTTTTATCCAAAATTTTTCATATTCATCTATAGTTATAAATAAATCAACTTCTGGCAAACTTTTTTCTAATTCTTTTTTATATCTCTGTACTAAGCATCCCATAACAACTAAATATTTACATTTACCCTGTATTTTATATTCAGCCATTTCAAGAATTGTATTTATGGCTTCTTGCTTTGCAGCTTCTATAAATCCACATGTATTTATAACTATAATTTCTGCATTTTTTACATTATTAACAATATTGAATTTATTATTTTTAAATACACCAATTGCCATTTCTGTATCTATTAAATTTTTTGAACATCCTAACGAAACAAAGCCTACGTTCATATATACTCCTTTTAATAATCATCATTATTACACATATTTTTTCGTGTCATCTCTAATAAGTTTAATTTTGTAAAACCACAAATTTGTGATTTAGTTCTATCATTTTTTAAACATTTAGAAAGTAATTTTATTATTTCTTTTTTATCATTATCATTATTCATATCAATATAATCAATTATAATTATTCCACCAATATCTCTTGCTCTAAGTTGTTTTGCTATTTCATACGTTGCCTCTTGGTTTACCTTAAGTATTGTATCTTCGACTCCCTTTGTACCTGTATATTTACCAGAATTTACATCTATTGCAGTTAACGCCTCTGTTCTATCAATAGCAATAAAGCCACCGCATTTTAACCATATTCTTCTGTTTTCTAACTTTTCTAATTGATGCTCCAGCTTATATATTTCAACTAAATTTTTGTTTTCTTTTAATTCTAATTTTATATTATTTTGCATTTCCATATTTCTTAATATTTCTGCTACATCATTATATGCTTTTTTATCATTTACAACAACTTTATTTAAATTTTGATCAACTGTATCTATTAAAGTTCTTCTAAGAAGAGCCTTATTGTCATAAATTAATTTTGGTTTGTTTAAGTTATATTCATTATATTCTGTTTCTATATTATTCCACATTTTCAGAAGTTCTTCTGCATCAAATTTTATTTTGTTTTCTTCAACTCCAACACATGATGTTCTTATTATTGCTCCCATATTTTTAGGAATAATATTTTTAACTATTTCTATTAACCTTGTTTTTTCTTTTTCATCTTCTATCTTTTGTGAAATAGTTATAAATGAAGTTTTAGGCATTAACACTATAAATCTACCTGGTAAATTAATATGTGTTGAAACCTTTGCTCCTTTATTAAATGTTCCATCTCTTTTTACCTGTATTAATATTTTATTTCCAGGTTTTATATAATCCTTTATATCTTTACCTTGTAAATATTTATTAGTATTTTCATGTTTTTCATCAAATTGAGGTAAAATATCTTTTAATCTTATAAATGTATTTTTTTCTTCTCCAATATTAATAAAAGCAGATTGCATTCCAGGTAATACATTTTCAACCTTACCACAATATATATTTCCCTCTAGTCTTTGATGACTTTCATGTTCTTCATGTTTTTCAACTACTACTCCATCTTCTAATAACATTATTTCTTTTTTGGTTATATCTTTGTTTATTAATAATTCTAGCATTTTTTTATTCCTTTTAATTAAATTTATTCATTGCAAAATCAATTCCATTTTTTAAAATTTCTATTATACTATCTTTTGCTTTTGAAGTGCTTTCATCTAATATACTGCTTTCCTTTTGTGGAATTTTACCAATTACGTAATTTATAGTATCTTCCTTATTTTCTGGCTTTCCAATTCCTACACGAACTCTTATAAAATCTTCTGTATTTAAATTTTCAACCAAAGATTTCATTCCATTATGAGTACCTGGGCCCCCTTTAGATTTTAACCTTATACTTCCCAATTCTAAATCCATATCATCATAAGCTACAATAATTTCTTTATTTGAAATTTTATAGTATTTTTTAAATTTAATTACACTTTCACCACTTAAATTCATATATGTTTGTGGCTTTATAATAATTACTTTTTTACTATTTATTTCTCCCATACCATATAAAGATTCAAACTTAGATTTATTAATTTGGATTTTATACTCTTCAGCTAATTTATTAATTACATCAAAACCCATATTATGTCTTGTGTTTGAATAATCATCTTCTGGATTTCCAAGTCCTACAATTAAATACATTATCTCCCTCAATTCTTTAAATATTAATTAAATTCTTAATTAATATACCATATTTTAGTAAATTTTACAATAAAAAATACCATTGAATACATAAATTTATTATGTCTCAATGATATTTTTCATTTTATCTTAACCAATTTATTGTTGCATTTGTTCCTCCCCATGGTGAACCTGTAATGCTATCAGATGTATTGTCAATATTAATTGTACATGTGCATCCGTAAAATGCATTTGTTGATATTGTTTCTCCTACTGTACTAGTTCCATTTTGATCTGGATAGTTATTTTCATTATCATAGTTTTCAACTAAAAATGCTTGTAATTCTTCCTTATATTTTGCTACATCTGTTTGAAATGCTGCTTTTCTTGCTTTCTCAAATATTCCTCCATTTATTGCTATATTTACTGTTACTGCTACCAATATTAACATTACTATTATCGTAATAATATCTCCTTGTGATAACACTTTATCCAATTTTTTGATTGGATAATTCTGATTTTGAATTATCTAAAACTTTAAAATTTAGTATCCTAAATTTATAATGAATTGTAATTTCTTTTTGCTCATTTATTATGATTTTATCAACCAATGATACAAGCATTGGCTTTGAAATCTCTTTCATCTTTAAAAATTGCTTAACTATTTTTACAATATCAACAACTTTTTCTTCTTCCTCACTTGTCTTTTCTAGTTCTTGAATTGTCTTTTCTATTGATACTCTATTATCTGAAAATTTATCATAAAGTCTTTTAAAATCATTTTCCATTATTATTCCAGAAACTTTATCATCATATATTTTATCAATTTTTTTATTTAAATCAACAAGTTGCTTATTTAATGAAGAAATTTCATTTTTAATCATATTTTTTCTAGTATTTATTTTTTTTCTTAATGTTATTGCAGAACTATTAAAATCTTCTTCTTCTAAAAATAGTTTTAGTCTTTCTCTTATTTCTTCTAAAATAATTTCTGTAACTTTTGTCAGATTATTAGTATGAGGAGTGCAAAAACCTTTATTCGTATTAGATGCATATGTATTACATCTTAAATATGCAGTATATTCATTATCCGTTTTATGCTTATGACAGCATATACTTAATTTCTTACCACATTCTTCACATTCAACTAAGCCTTTTAATAACCAGTCATATTTATTAGTTCTTACTCTAGTTCTGCTTTTAATTAAATTTTGAACAATATCAAATGTTTCTTTATCTACTAATGGCTCATGCATTCCTTCTTTAACAATCCAATCTTTTCTGTCATTTTTAAGAATCTTTTTACTTTTATAACTTATTTTCTTATACATTCCATTTCTTACTATGCCTAAATAAGTTTCATTCTTTAATATTCTTGTAACAGAACTTCTGCACCAACCTCTTTTTATTTCATTAGCTGTTCTTGTATGAACATTCCCTACTATCTCACTAGGTACAGGTATTTTTTCTTCTGTTAGAATTTTAGCAATTTCATTTGTTGCTGTTCCATCTCTTGCTAATTGAAATATTTTTTTTACTATTGGAGCACATCTTTCATCAATAATATAGTGATTTTTATCTAATGGATCTTTCTTGTAACCGATATGCTGGATAAGTAGTCATTACTTTACCACTTCCTGCTCTTGTTTTCTTTCCATTTTTAACCTTTTTTGAACAATCTCTTAAAAACCACTCATTGAAGAACGCTTTAAACTGTGTCATTTCCTCAGATGTTTCAATATGTCCTGTATCAATTCCATCACAAACAGCCACAAATCTTACTCTTTTTTCAATAAAGAATTCATCCAAATAATAAGCAACTTGTGCAGAGTTTCTACCAAACCTTGATAAATCTTTTACAATTACCATATTGATTTTTCCTTTTTCTATATCTTCTAGCATTTCCCTAAATCCGTTGTCTATCAAAAGTTGCTCCTGATACTCCATCATCTTTATATATTTTATGAATCTTTATTCTATTGTCTTTACAAAAATTTGATAAGAAAGTTTTTTGATTTGCTATACTTCCACTTTCTCTTTCATCTTCTTTTATTATAGTAGTTTCGCCATTAATAGTTTCTATTCTTTCGTTTGATAGTCTAGCATATATTCCTGCTATATATCTTTCTGGATTACTTATTGTTATCATATTTCCTCCCTCTTAACAATAAGTTTCCTCCTATCAATACGATTCTATTATATATGATAACATTATAATTTGTCTAACCATTTTCAGAATTAATTTCTTTTTTATATTCTTCCATAAAATAAATAGCAAAAATGTCATTTAATACTTCTTGAACATCTTTACCTCTTTCGTCAAATACTTCTTTAATTTTATATTCTCCAACTTTTTTAAATTCTGTTTGCATTAACATACCTCCTTGTATAATGTTTATATATAAACTATAAGGAAACTAATGTTAGTTAATTAGTTTTCTTTTATTTTTCATTAATATCAATATCAAAATCATATTTCTCTTTAAATTCTTTTCTTTTGTTTTCTTCTTCTATTATTTTTCTAGCTTCTTCTATCATATTTTTTATTTCTATTATTTTTATTAAGATATTTCTTGTATATACTCCTAATATCCATCCTAATATAAAACAAATTATTCCTATTAAAACTTTCATTATATAATCATCCCTTCATTCTTATATTTTTGAAATAAGCATAATAGAATATTTTTCAATTCTCATAGGGATTTGTCCCCTCTCCGCTAACAACCGAGCGACTCCTCAACATCACATTAAGCCAAGCCGAAGTTTCATTATTTTGTTTTATGCTTATTGTTATGACACTAGCAAGTAAGTGTATTTTTCAATGTGCTCTAAAAAGTTTTTTTGTCTCCTCACTTACTTGCTCACTAAAGTCCATTTTTGACCCCCCTATATTGAAAAAAATTTTTTTATTTTTTTAATTCCTAATTCAATACTCTTTTTTATTTGTTTCTTTCTTACATTTTCTAACCTTGCTATATCAGTTATTGTAATATTGTTTATTAAATGTAATTCAATTCTTTTATATTGTTTTTCTGTTAGAATAGTATTTAATACATCTTTTTCAATATTTTTAATTACAATATCTTCAACTAAATCATCATTATTTTTAATTCTTTTATAAATTTCCTCATCTGTTAGTTTTTTATGTTCTAAATGTCTTGATGTTTCATTTTTTATTTTTATATAACTTTTCTTTGATTTCATATATTCTTCAAAAATATCCTTACATATCTCTAATTTACAATCATTTCCTACACTATCTTTAAAAGCAATATAATATTTATCCTCATCTTCTAAATATTCTAAAATGTAACTGTCCACCTCATATTTCATACAAAAAAACCTCCATTCAACTTCATTTTTAGGAAATTGAACAGAGGTGGACTCCTGTTGCTTATAAATATAAAAAAAGCGAGATTGAACACAAATATGCCTTTCTCACTTTTATACCTATATAACTTAATTACATTTACAATTCTTTTAAAATCAATTTTCAAGCAAACCACCACCTTTTTAGATAAACCTAAAAGGTAGTGAGATATTGTTTAACTTTTTATTATTTTAATAATAATTTATAATTACTACATATTATTTACCTCCAAAATACAATTAAAAGCCTATAAAAGATATTTGTCCATATCATTCGTATATTACAATTTTTATCCATTGTAAAATATCTCAACCAATTAGGCTTTTAAATTGTGGCTATTATACAATGAATAATTTAATTGTTTTCATTTTTTTCAATATTTTGTAAAATTTTTCAATTCTTTGTAATTTTTCGTAATTTTTTGTAAAAAATCTTGTTTTTCACTAGAACCACTTGGGAAGTATTGATTTTGTCCTTGATTTGTGATAGAATTATGTTAATTTGTAAGATGTTTGAATATTTAGGAGGAAACATTATGATTGAAATTCTTATTGCAGATGATAATGCTATCCTAGCACAGCAATTATCAAATACTCTAACAAAGGAAAAAGATTTTAAGATACTTAAAATTTCTAAAAATGGTAATGAAGCAATTGAAGATTATCTTTCATTAAATCCAGATGTACTAATTTTAGATTTAGATATGCCTGTAATGAATGGATTTGAAGTGATTGAATATTTGTCTAAATTACCTGTTGTCTCGACTAAGGAAGATATTATTGTTCTATCTAGCTACGATTATTTCCGTTCAGAAATATCGAACACCAAAAAAGTAAAATATGTATTAAAAAGGAATAATGAAAATAATATTCTTTTTGACTTAATTAGAGAAATTAAAACGGATCAGAACTATAAACCAACATTTAAAAATGATTTATCTAATTTATTATTAACATTAAATCTGAAACCGTATAATAAAGGAACAAAATATTTAAAGAAAGCAATTGAAATTGTATATTACAATAATAATGATGATATTAATATTAGTAATATTACACACCAAATAGCATTACATAATAAAATTAAACATACTAATACTATTCAGTCAAATATTGATAAAGCAGTTAATTCAGTGTATAGTAAATATAGCAGTAAAGAAACATTAAATGATATTTTTTCAACAACATATCAACTATCAACCAAAGAATTTATTAGTAGAGTTATTACATATATAGATAATAATTAAAGGGCTTCATCATGAAGTCCTTTTCTATTTATAATAAACATGTTTATTATCTATTTCATCAAATTTTTCTAAAACTTTATTGTATTCTTTGTTACTTACAAATACATCCTCTAATGATTTTTTATACTCTTTTTCATCTGGCTCATCTTCATTTTCATTATAAAATAAACCAAATTTCTGTTTAATAATATCAAATTCGTATTTTGAATATAATTTTTTCTCAATATAAATATTTAATTTTCTTAAAATGTACATATCATCTTCGGTTAATTCTTCAAATAAATTTATATACTTGTTATTATAATAATCTTCTTTCCAGCCATCTGCATTATTTATTTTTTCAAATAGTGGCAAACTAGCTTGTTCTACTTCAATTACAAAATAGTCCCATTTAAAAGGTTTCTTTATAAAACATAATACATTACTTGGCATTTTATCTTGTTTATATTTATATAATAATTCTTCTCTTGTACTTGCTGTATATAAAATAAATCTTACATCTTTTTCTTCAGCTAGACATTTTAAAATAATATCAAATCCAGATATATCTTCTACTTTTCTAACAACATCTGTAATAACAATATCAGGTTTATATTTTTCTATCATTTCTATTTCTTCTTTGGAACTTGTTGCTAAATCAATAATTTCAAATTTCTTGCTTCCTTTTTCTATGAAACCTTTTGCAAGTTCTGCTAATGGTCTATAATCATCAGCTATTAATACTTTTAATTTATTCATGCGATTTTCATTCCTTTATTTAACATTATTGGCTTAAATAAAATTTCTAATACTAATTTCACATAGGCTTATCAGTTAGCCTATTGCTAATAAAAAAATTGATATACTTAATAAAAAATTTACGTTAAAGGGAGAGATTATTATGCAACTAAATGAAGCAATTCGTTTAAGAATAGATTATTATTTAAAAAGGAAAGGATTTACTTCATTATGGGAATTATATCGTGCTTCTGGTGTCCCTAAATCAACAATTAATTCATTTCTTGGAACTAAGCACACTACTCTACCTAAGCTCCCAACATTACTTCATCTTTGTGAAGGTCTAGGAACTAATCTTAAAGATTTTTTTGATGATCCTATATTTCTAAATATAGAGGATTCTTCAGAAGATAAATAATAAAGTATTAGATATTTAATTAATTTTCATATATAATTTTACACTTTTTTACATAATTTGTAAATGGTTTCGAAGGAATTCCTTAATTATTTTAAGAAGTTCCTTAATTTTTTCTTTATTTAAGGAATTCCTTTCTTATAAATTTCTGCATTTTGTTATACTTTTTTTGAAAGGAAAAGGTGATATTATGCAACTTGCAGATGCAACTAGAAAAAGAATAATAAATTTATTAAAAGAAAATAATATGAAACCATATGATTTATCAAAAGCAGCAGGTATTTCACTTCCTACTTTAACTGATTTTATGAAAAATGATACTAAAAATTTAAGAATGGATACTATGTTACACATATGTGAAGGATTTAAAATAACTCTTAAGGATTTCTACTCTGATGCTTTATTTGATGACGTAATGTCTGAATAGAAAATACCAAAGTTAAATCTAACTTTGGTATTTTTTTATATCTCTATACTAATTTTACCATCTACATTTTTTATCTTAAAATTACTGTCAAATTCAGCCAGTCTACTTAATTTGCTCATTAGTTCTTCATTATTAGTTTTATTATCAAATATTATTGTAGAATTATCAATATTAATATTAATTTCTTTATCATCTTCAAGCATAAATTCTATTATTTCTACAAGCATATAAATTAAAATCTTTGAGTCACATTTTAAAACAATATCTTCATTATATTTAAAATTAATTCTAGCATATTTCATTTTCAACTCTATATCTAAAAGATTACTTAGTGTTTCATTTAATTTACTAATTGTAATTTCTCCTAGATTGTCAAACTCCATATTTTGTGTCATTTCACCCAATTTGCCTATTGCAACATTTATATCTTCAGCAAATCTTTTTCTTTCTTCTTCAGTAAATTCTTCATCACTAGCTAATATGTCTGATAATGGACCAATTACCATTGATTCTTCTCTTATTTGACCTAAAACTTTTCCAAAGAACTTCCCTAGAAACTCATTACCATATTGTAACTTATTAATTTCATTTTTCTGCCTCTTTATTGTTTCTAAAAGTTCTGCTTGTTTTAAACTTGCCTTAACTAACTGAATATTTTTTTCTTGTCCTTCTCCTTTATCTATATATCCTTGTATATCATATTTATCAAGCATTTCATCAGCAGGTAATGTTTCTGCATAGCCTGTTTGTAAATATATAATTATGTCTTTATTAAATTCTCTTACTCGTCTTATTACTTCATCACCATTGATATTGGGCTCCATATGATAATCTGTTAATAAAACATGTATTGTATTATTTTTTAGATATTCAATTGCTTCTTCTGGGTCTGTAAAAGATATTACATCTATTCCTCTTTTCTTCAATCCCATTTCTAAAGGAAAAATAAATGTTTCTTTATCATCTATAATCATTACTTTATTGATTTCTTGCATTATATATACCTCCATTTTTAATACTATTATTTATATAATAATCGAACTTTTAATTTTAGTCAATTTTTTTAGGTATTTTAATATAAAATATTGTTCCATCATTTTCGGCACTTTCAAATGAAATTTGTCCCTTAAAGTCAATTTGTATATTCATTCCAGTAAAGAATAATCCTAATCCAGTTCCTTTTGCTCCTCTAGTTGTAAGCATTTCTTTGAATATACCTTTTTGAATTTCTTTAGGTATACCTCCTGCTTTATCTTCTATAGTAATATTAATATTTTCTTCTTCATCTTCAAAAGCATTAATATTTATATCACCACTTATTTTTCTTTCTTCATATGTTAATCTAGCATTTTTTATTAAATTACTTAATGCTTGATATAATTTATTCTCAACACCATAAATTTGAATTTCGTTTTCTATTTTTAAATTAATTTTACCACCAATTTTCTCCATACTGTTTTCTTCTACTTTAATTAAATCTTTTAGCATATTGTTTAAACTAAAATAAACCTTTTCTGTATTATGATTGCCCAAAAATTGACTCATTGTTCCTTTAACTAAATCTAAAATTTCATTATTAGCTAATTTCATATTGTCTAAAACCTTTTTACATTGTACATCATCTTTCCTTATTTCATCATCATATAATAAATCTATACATCCATCTATTGATGCAGAGTCATTTTTTATTGAATGAGCCATGTTAGTTGCACTATCTTCTAAACCCTCATATGTTGATTTCAATTCTATAATTTTTTGTTGATCTATGAGTTTCTTTTGAATTTTATTATAATAATAAGCTAAATCTCCAAGTTCATCATTTGCCATAACTGGAACTATATTTGTATCTTCAATATTATTCGAATCCAAAATATTTTTTAATGAATCAGATATTCTTTTCGTGTTCTTAGTAATATTTTTTGCCCATATATATAAAATAAAAGTATAAATAAATACAACAGTAATAATAATCATAAAATAATATAGTAATAGACTTTTATCAATAGTTGAAAATTTATATCCAACATACCAACTATTTCCACTATTATCTCGAATTCTTATAGCATATATTTGTTCATCTACGCCGAATTTTTCGTAGAGCATTCCCTCTTCGAAATCATTATAAAAATAGTCTCTATAATCTAGTACGAATTGACTGATTGTTTGTTCAGGGTTTGAAGTATATATACTTCTCTCATATGGAGAAATAATAAAATATATATCATCTTTATCGTTTAATGGAATAGTATTTAACTTATTAATTAGTACATTCTTTTCTATAGCACTTGTTTCGTTTCTTAATTCTTTTAAATATACTTTATAATAATTTGCACTTGCTATCCCCTCTTTTTCAGTAGCTTTAGAATATCCTATTAAAGATAATAAAACAAGTATTACCGCAATAAATGGCATAGTTTGAAGTATTAGACTTTTTGTATTCCCAATTCTATATCCTATATCTTTCTTATTTATTATTATTAAATCATATGTAGATAATAATATTTTCTTTAAATAATTTTGAGTCGCTATAAAAGTTAATAATGATACTATAGAAGTAATTGCAACAACTGCTAAGGTAAATTTTATTATTGTAAAGAATTGAATTAGCATAATTAAATTAAATATTATTCCAATACTTATAAACAATAAAATTTGAATAATTAGAACTTTATATGGAATGTTTTGGCATTCTTTTCTAATATCTAAAACATCTTCATCTGTTATCTTTTTCAATGAATAATATTGTTTTAAATAAGCATTTATTTTTTTCATAATTATTTTAAATGATATTAAATGAATTGTTACCCCCAATATAAAAACTATAGTATACTGTTCTATATGAGTTAAAATTTGTACTTTTTCTTGGAATCCAAAATCTTCTGACAATGGTGGAAAATTCTGAATAATTGGCATAATAAAATACGTTATTATTACCATTATCAAATCTATTAAAATAATAGAGAGACTAAATTTAATTTTTGAATTTTTCAATACTTTAATATTTTTTTCCCTATTTTGATCCATATTTACCACCTATTATTATTTATAATTTCAATTAAATATTTTAAATATATATTACTTATCTTACTCCATTTAAAATTATTATCATTTAAAATATTAATAGTATTTTGAACTGAATATTCATTCAAATTATTTGTTAATATATATTCTTTAATATATTCACTACCAATTTCATCATAGTTTTTTAATAATTGTATAAAATCATTTTTGTTTACTATATTAATATCATTTTTTAATACTTTAATAATATCTCTAATAGAAATCTCATTATTATTTACTATATGATAGATTTTTCTATTTTCATTTATTGATAAAATTTTTACAATACTACTAGCGCATTCATCTACAGGACTTAATTCAAGTTTAAAATCTAAATATGTTTTAGGAATGGCATTAATTTTTAATATTAACCTTATAGCATTTAAAAATGCATTATTATTATAATTTTCTTGAAATTTACCATCATAACTTCTTGGCATTATATTTCCAAGTCTAAATATTTTTGAATTAACATTTTCATTTAGAATACATTTTTCAGCTATTAATTTTGTAATTAAATAAGGATTATTATTAAAAGATTGATTAATATTTATTGTATCTTCATCAAATATTTTATTAACAGTTTGATCTTTTTTAAATCCAGCAATTGACAATGTTGAAATATGAGCTAATGAAATATTATTTTTACAAAACTCTAAAATATTTAATACACTAGTTACATTATCTTTATAAAACATTTCATATTTACCATAATGTCTAACATTTGCTGCGCAATTTATAACAGTATTAACTTTTGATTGAAGATAATTATATTCTTTAGCATCTAATCCTAAATTTTCATTTACAATATCACCATCTAGTACTTCAATTTTTTTATCTAGTAATTCCTTTTCATACTTATTTAATTTAAAATAGAACTTTATTTTTTTATATAATCTTTCCTTACCTGTTAGATTTCCTTTGTTTCTGACTATACAATATATCTTTTTTATGCTTTCGTTATTTAGCAACTCATATAATATATGCATTCCTAAAAATCCAGTAGCACCAGTAAGCAAGACATTATCTAAAATAAATTGTTTTGAATCATTCTTAATTTTAATACTTTTAATGTCATTTTCAATGTCTAACTTATTTTTTTCTGTTAAAAAATTTGCTAATTTTTCAACTGTTGTATATGTATATAAATCCTGCATAGTAATTTTACTATTATTTAGTAAAGAATATATAACTGTCATATTTAAAGAGTCAATTCCTATGTCATCAATAAAATCATCATTAATAGAAAAACTCTCAATATTGCATTGTTTCTTTATTATTTCATATATTCTTTTTTCTTCTTGATTTCTTGGTAATACTTTTTTATTGTTTATAATATTTAAGTTTGCAATTTCTTTTAATCTATTTTTATCAATTTTGCCAGAATTGTTACGTGGAAACTCATCCATTTTAATTACTTCTTTTATTCTCATATAAAAAGATAGTTTACTATTAATATAATTTTTTAAAGATTGTAAATCTATTTCCTCATTAGAACATATAAACAATACTAACGCTTTACTTGTATTTAAATTTACATCAACAATACAAAAATCATATTTATTACTAATTATATCACTTATCTTCTTCTCAACTTCATTTATAGATACTAAATATCCATTATTAATTTTAACCATATCATCTGTTCTGCCAATATATTCTAATTGTAAATCTTTATTTATCTTAACAATATCACCCGTTTTATATATTCTTACAAAATCATCATCAACTATATTCTTTATTATTTTAAATTTACTATTTGTTATTTCTTCAAGATTTAAGTAACCTAAAGCAAGATTATTAATTGAATTTTTATCTTCATATAATACTAATTCCCCTTTTGTTTCAGTAGGTAAAATTTCATCAGATGAATTAACTACTAATGCACGACTGCCATAAATAGGTTTTCCTATCGTTGAATAATTATTATCAATATTGTCTTTCTTTATTATAGAATATGTTGCAAACATTGTTGCTTCTGTCGGTCCATATAAATTTAATATTTTTAGATTTTGATATTTATGAAATAAATTCTCTACTGATTTTGGTTTAAATGTTTCTCCGTCCAGTCCCCAGTATTCTTAATGATGATAAATCATATTTTCCATCTCTATCTACATTATTTATAAGTTCTAACCATTTAGGGACTAAAAAACTTCTTGTTATTTTTTCGTCCTGAATTATTTTAACAACTCTTTTAGGATTTAATTCTTCTTCTTTTGATATTAATACTAATTTTCCCCCATTTAATATAGAAGAATAAATGTCAATACCAGAAGCATCAAATGAATATTTTAACAAGGACATTGAAACATCATCTTGACTTAATTTAAGATTAATATCATTATTTATTGAATTTAATAAGCCACAAACATTTTTATGCATTAAGTTTGTTCCTTTTGGATTTCCAGTTGATCCTGATGTATAAATTGTATAAATTATATCATCAGATGAATTAATGTTTTCAATATTATTTACATTTTGAGAAAAACTGTCATTATTTATAGTTAGGACATTGTAGTTCTCATTAAAATCATTTGCATAGTCTTTAGTAAGAATACACATTGGCTTACAGTCATTTAATATATATTCTTTCCTTTCCTTATTTTCATCGGGTAAAATTGGAATATAGTATCCCCCAGATTTTATAACAGCAAACATTGCAATAATCATTTCTATACTTTTATCAAATACAATTGCAACAGGCGTATTTCTTTTTACGCCATTATCTCTCAGTGTTTTTGCAACGTTGCATACTTTTCTATGAAAATCATAATAATTAATCTCTTCACTATTACATTTTATAGCGGTATTCTTAGAATATTTTTTGCAAACACTATCTATCATTTCAGAAATTGTAACATTTTTTTCTTTTACATTTCCCGTATTATTAAATCTAACTAACTTTTTCTTTTCTTCATCAGTCAATATATTTATATTTTCAATAATAACATTATTTTGTTCAACTACTTGTTTTATAATATGTATAAATATACTATGCATACTTTCTATTTTTGTATCTGTAAATAATTTTGTATTGTAATCATAATATATTTCTTTTTCACCTTTCATATTAGATAAATGTATTGTTATAGGATTATTTTGTTTTTCACTAAAATACCATTTTGTTGTTCCAAAATCACCATCCAAATTATTTTGCAAGGTATTAATCTGATAAGAAAATCCTATTTCAAAAATATTTGTATTTTGATTTATTTTAGCAAATTCTTTTTGAATTTCTGAATATGGAAATTTAGAATGCTTAAAAATTTTAAAATTATTACTATTTATCTCTTTACACAAATCTATAAAATTTTTATTTGTTTCTACTCTAACATTTAAAGGTAAATTAGTTACAAATAAGCCAATACAATCTAATTCTGACTTATTTCTATTTAAGAATGGTGTTCCAATATTAATATTTTTAATATTAAATATCTTATTAAAATATATTGATATTACAGCAATAAAAAAAGTATATTCCGTTATTCTATTATTACTGCAAAATTCCTTAATTCTTATATCAATTGCATCATTTAAAGTAAATATTTTTCTTTTTGCATCATTATCTGCAATATCCTTATTAAATACTCTCTCTGTTGATAAATTTTTGACATATTCTAGCCAAAAATTGTAATCATTAATATATCTTGTTGATGATTTATAATCATTAGCTTTTTTTATTAAACTTGAATACTGCATTTTTTTTAGTTTTTTAATTTCTTCGTTACTATCAACAATAGGATATATTTCTTTTATTTGTTCTGCAACTTGAGTACTTCCCCATGCGTCATTAATAATATGATGAACTTTATATAATACAAGAGTTATTCCATTACATTTTAAAATTTTGAATTCAAATAATTCTTTAAATATATCTATTGATATACGTTTATAATTATCTATATATTCTTCTAATTTTTCTTCATCTTTTAAATTTATTAATTCTATTTCTTGATATGTATATTCTTCTATATATTGTTTTATATTGTTATTATTTTTTGTTAGTCTAATTCTAAATGAATCATTTAATTCAATTAATTTATTAAGTGTTCTTTCTAATTTATAATAATCTAAATCTCTATGAAATTTGATGCTAACTGTTAGGACATTACAAGTGTTATCACTTGTTAGAAGTGATTGTTCAACTTTTAAGATATTTTCTTGTGCATTTGTTAATTTGTAATAATCCCTCACTTTAACATCTCCTTTACTTTTTTCTATATTTTACCATTTTATATATTTTTTTGCAACATAATCTATTATTATTAAAAAAGTAGTTTTACACATTAATATAAAACTACATATTTACGAATATTTTATTTATTCGATAATTATTTTTTTATTTTCCCAAGTAGTTATAACATAGCCCTTCTCCGTTTGTTCTAGATTTTGTATAGGAAATAATGGAACTTTTCCTAATCCACCTTTTGCATTTAAAATATAAGTTGGCTTACACATTCCACTTGTATGTCCTTCTAAATGTTTCATTATTTCTAAACCTTTTTCTATACTTACTTGAAAATGTCCTGTTCCTTTTACTTGTTTTGGATGAAAAAGATAATATGGGATTACTCTCGCTTTTACTAATTCCTCATTTGTTTTCTGCATTATATATTTATCATCATTTATACCTTTTAATAAAACCATCTGATTACGAACTTGAACGCCATGATCAACAAGTGTGTCTACAGCCTTTATTGCTTCAGGTGTTAACTCTAAAGCATGGTTAAATTGTGTAGCCACAAAAACTTTATATTTTCTTAACATTATAGCTAGCTCATCATTAATTCGTTGAGGCATGGTTGCGAGTACACGAGTACCAAGTCTTAATATTTCTACATGTTTTATTGAGTATAATTTCTTTAGGATATCTTCAAGTTTCTCATTAGTAACAGTAAGTGCATCTCCTCCAGTTATTAGAACTTCTCTAATTTCTTCATTTTCACGAATATATTTTATTGATTCATCTATCAATTCTTTTGAGGTTTCTATGTCTTTTTCGCCTATCAGACGCCTACGCTGACAATGCCTACAATAAGATGGGCATGAATTGGTTATATTTATAATTAATTTATTAGGATAACGCCTAGTAATTGTACCAGATGGATTTGTAATCTTTTCAGACATTGGATCTAGTTCTCCAAAATCATCTAATTCTAAAACATTTGGAAAACATTGTTTTTTTATTGGACAATTTGGATTGTCAAAATTAATTAAAGATAAATAATATGGAGTAATAGCAAAACGATATATTTTACTTACTTTCATAATATCTTCACTCTCTTTTTGTGAAAAATTATGAATTTTTAACAATGTTTCAAGATTTGTTATTCTATTTTTCATCTGCCATTTTGGATCATTCCATTCTTCTTCCGTGCCATGTAAAATCTCTAATATTCTTAATTTATTTTTGTTTTTATTATCAATTGAAGTCTGGCTCATTCCAAATTCAACTTTTGATTTCCCTTTAATATCTAAAACTGCCTGTTTCTTTAATTCATTTGCCCTTTTTATAGATATTTTTCTATCTTTTTCTAACATTTATTTTACTCCCAATAACTATTATTTAAAAATTGATTTTTCCATATTTTTAGTACTCGGTAAATCTTGATTATAAAATGCTCTGTAATTATATTCAAAAATAGAAGGTAAGTGACTTTTCTGTAATAAAGCATCTACTGTTGCTATAGTTCCTCCAAATCGTGGGTTAGTTTCAACTAAATATAGCTCATTATTTGCAAATATAAAATCAATATTTAAAATACCTCGATAACCATCTTCTTGAACTTTTTTACATATTTCCGTAGTATATTTAATTAGTTTTTCTTTAACTATTGGTTGAATCTCTATATCATATTCTGATCCTATCCATTCAATATTATAAGATAATTCAAATTGTTGTTGAGCAGGTGGCATTATTTCAATTTGTCTATCATTTATCATGCCATATATTGTATAAGATAAATTATCTTTTTGATATGCAGAAATAGAATATTCTTGATTAGGCTTAAGCATTCCTTTTATTTGATTAAAATTATTATTATTACAATAAAATGTTTTTGCTCCACCACTACCTAATGGAGATTGTATTATTAATTCACTTGAAATACTTTTCAATAAATCACAATTAAAATCATTGCCTTTAATTGTATAATATTCAAGCATCGGAACTATACCTTTAAAATATTTTCTTGTTTTTATCTTATTATCTAAAATCTCTAATAACTTGTCAGAGTTTTTACATATTTGTTTAACATTGCTTGGCAATCTACATTTTGAAAATAACCTTGGATTATAAGCCATTATCTCCGTAGGCTCTTTTATTGTCTCAATTACTTTATTATAAATATCTATTTCTCTTAAATTGTTATCATCATTCCAAAATTCAAATGGTATGTCATCATGATAAGCAACATTATTATTTTTATTATCCCCAATTAGAGTTATAGATGAATCAAAAAATTTTGTATATTTAATAGTCTTTTGTTTTGGTCCAACAAATACTCTTTTCATAATTTAAATCACCTTTCATGAATTTCAAATAGAATTGTGAGCACATGGTACACACAAAGGTCCCATAGGGATACCATATTTATCACAAATTTCTTCACTTTTTATTCTAGCTTCTGAAAATATTTTTGCAGAAGTATCTCCTTGAGCTTCTCCATAAGGATATAATGGCGAAAGCACTGGGATGCATCCTCTTTTTGCTAATAATTCTACACCTTTAAGTGTATCTTCCAAAGGTTCTAACCCAACAATAAACGCAGAACGAACATATCCAACTCCAAAAACTTTAATAGCTTCTTCTATAAATTTTAAATAATTTTCTTTACCTATTTTAGATTTCTCTGGACAGTAAAATTTGAATTTTTCAGGATTATATAATTCCATATTTACAGCAATTCCATGAATACCTATATCTTTTAAATATTGTAAATAAGGTCTATATTGCGTAGAATCAGTATAACTATTAAATCCACGAGGGGATGTCATAACATCAATTTTCATTTCTGGATATTTCTTTGCAAAATATTCAAATACTTTTGTTAATTTCGAAAAATCTTCTTCATTTTTTACATTGTTAGTTGATATAAATGCATGTCGTGCATTGCTTTGAGCTAGTGCAATCTGAAAAGCTTCATCTAAATGTTTTATATCATTAAAACTATACCCATAGTCCCTTGCATTGCAAAACTTACAATTATTAGCACATCCACACATTGTTTGGATACGAATTCTATCCGTATATGTATTAACATAATTTGTTATTGTTTTACCACCTATAACAATTTTATCTTCCATATATTCTGGTGGAATTATAACATTAGTTCTTATTTCTTTTTTTCCATCAATTATATAAAATTCTTCATTCTTTTCACTTAAAGTATAATTTGAACTACTATCTACTCTAGTAGTTACATATTGATCTTCAAATTGCATAGATACACCACTAGAAGTTATATAATCATCCATTAACCATATCTTTGACTTTGAATCCAACAATTTTTTTGCCTCTTTAGAAACATTAATTCCCTGTTCAAGTAAGTTGGCTTTTAATAGTAAACTTTCATACATATACTAAATACCTCCATAATATATTTCTCCATTTTATAGTTCATTATAATTATAGATATTAATATATCCATCATATTGTAAAATTAGTGTTCCATTATTATTTAAGTATTTTTTTGCTTCTGATTTTATTTTGTTATATAAATAAAATCCATCGTTTCCACCATCACAAGCTAATCTTGGAATTACGAGTTTTCCATCTTTTTCAATAGTATCAATATCTCCGCTTTTCGATTGTGGTGGATTTGAAAATATTAAATCATATGTTCCTGTAATATTTTCAAATAAATCGCTTTGTATAAATTTAATTTTAACATTATTTTGTTTAGCATTTTGTTCTGCAATTTTCAATGCTTCAGAAGAAATATCTGTTGCAGTTATATTTGCAATTGTTTTTTTTGCTATTGCTATTGCCATAGCTCCTGATCCTGTTCCTATTTCTAATATATCCTTTTTATCCCCAAAATCATTTATTATTTTATTTACAAATGGCTCTGTTGCAAAAACTGGGGAAAAGACATCTTTCGTTATTATCAAAGGAATATCCATGAAATACATTCTTCCTCTTTCATATATAAAAGGATAACTTTTTTTGAAATCTACTGCAAATTCCTCACATAATCTTACATCATTATCAGATATAATATCATCATCTTTTATGTTTTCTCTTGGCTTATCTAAAACTAATGATAATATAGCTTCAGTACAGTGTGCAAATTCTGTATCACGAATTTTATCCTTTAATTCTTTTACTAACATTTTATTTTACTCCTTTTCAAAAACACAATAAAGCTCAACTTATTAATCTTCTCCTATTTCTCTATCTGATTTGCCCCTTACTTTTTTTTTATTAGCAGTAGGATTTTGAGGTGTTGGTTCTGTTTTAGAAACTTTTAGGCTTTCTCTAAATCCATTTCCATTACTTTTACTTTTTTTTTCTTTATAGTCATCATAGTTTCCTAAATATGTCGTAACATGTCCATCCTTAAACTCAATCGTTTTGTCTGCGAATTTATTAATGAAAAATCTATCATGGCTTACAAAAATAAGAGTTCCGTCAAAATCTTCTATCGCATCTTCCAATACTTCTTTAGTTGGAATGTCTATATGGTTAGTGGGCTCATCGAAAATCAAAGTATTAATTTTTTGTTGCAAAAGTTCAGCAAGTTTAACCCTCATTCTTTCTCCACCAGAAAGGTTTTTAACTCTTTTAGCAACATCATCTTTATAAAACTGAAATGCTGCCAAAATACGCCTTGCTTTCTCTTCATTTACACCTGCTGCTTGACTAAAGTATTCCAATATCTGCTGTTCTCCTTTAGGAAATTCTATTATTTGTGGTAAATATCCTACTTTAACACTTGGTCCAACTGTAATATCTCCTTCTACTGGTAAATCTTGTTTACCTAAAACTGATTTTATAAAAGTAGATTTTCCACTTCCATTTGCTCCTATTAAAGCAACTCTTTCCCCTGCACAAATGTCTAAATCAATGCCATCTAAAATCTTTTTTCCGTCAGGTAGTGTAACTGTTAATCCCTCTGTAGTAATAACTTTTTTGCTAGATTTACGATCTTCCGAGAAACCAACATTTAATTTTTTTTGTTCTTTTGGTCTTGCAACTGCATTTTGTTTCATTCTTTCTATTTGGGTTTGCAAAGCATGGGCTCTATCACATAAGGTTGAACTATTAGTTGCCATTCCTCTTTCTGCGAAATATTTTCTTTGTTCTTCTAATTTTTTAATTGCTGCTTGTTGATCCTTGTAGTTAGCCATTTGAGTTTCAAAATCACGCTGTTTTTCCTCTAAAAATCCAGAATAGTTTGTTGTATAAACTTTCCCTACTCCGTTATCTAGATCTAATATCTTATTAGACATTTTATCTAAAAAATATCTATCGTGTGATACTATAACAGATGCTCCTTTAAAAGATTTAATATATCCTTCCAACCATTCTATTCTATCTATGTCTAAATGGTTGGTAGGCTCATCAAGTAAAATTAAATCGGGCTTAACAAGTAATGCTTTTGCTAATTGAACTAAAGTTTTTTCACCACCACTTAAGTCATCATAACTTTTATCTAATAAACTTCTGTCTATTTGTAATCCTTCTACAACTGTACTGATATTTACATCCATATCATATCCACCAGCTATAGAAAATTTCTCAACTAAATCGCAATATTTTTCTAAAATCCTATTATATTCCTCTTCACCTAAATTAGACTCCATTAATTTTTGTAGTCTATTCATTTCCTTTTCCATTGAATTAAGATCTGAAAATGCATCTTTTAGTATTTCATAAACTGGTCTACTGTCTTTTATACTTGATCCTGTTTGGTCTAGATAAGCAACTCTCGCATCCTTCTTAATACTTACTGTTCCTTTATCTATTCTTTCTAGCCCTGCAATCATTTTTAACATTGTAGATTTTCCACATCCATTCGGTCCCACAATGGAAATTGATTCACCCTCATTAAGTGAAAATGAAACATCTTCAAAAAGTTGTCCATATCCAAAATTTTGTCCAATTTTATTAACATCTAAAATAATCATAATACTTACTCCTTAATTTTTTCCATTCTATATTACCATTTTTATGCAATTTTGTCAAGGAATTCGCTATTTTTCAGCCTTTTCAAAGCTTTTAAACATTATATATTAGTCATTATCTCCCAAAATATCAGAAACTCTTTCTATTATTGAACGCGAATCCTTAATTTCTTTTGTATCCTGCCATATTTTATAACATCTATCGCAATTTTCAATCTCATATAATGCATTAATATCGTATGTCATGTTAAAATTCTTAATACATTCAATAAATTTTCTAGAACATTTATTGCAATTTAATGATGTCATATGAGGAAAAATCTCATTTTTTTCCTCAAAACCAACACCTTGGCTTCCGCTTAAGACTTCTTCATCAAAATATCCACCTAATCTAATATCTAATTTATTTACATTCATCTGTTCATATATTCCTTTAACAATATCTCTAATACTCCATAACCAAGGAACTCTATATTGTCCCATCTCATATAAATGATTTGCTAATGAATAATTCTGTAAAGATGTTGGCTCTATTGATATTGCATCAAATCCCATTTTAAAACAATCAATTGCCGTTTGTATTGCATCATCTATTGCTTCTTGCTCTGTTAGGAAAATAGGTTTGAAATTTATATATGCTAGTGCTTTAAAATTATATCTATGTAAAGTATCAATTGCCTTTTCAATATATTCAAAATTATCCAAACCTTTATGATGACATATTTCTCTAATCTCTTTATTGGTTGACTCAACTCCAATTCCAACTTCAACAATACCATTATTATATACATTTTTAATATTTTTTAAAGTATCATCTGTTACATATTCTGCTCTTGACTCTATTATAACTTTTTTTACCCCTTCAAATTTGTTTAATGATTCAAAAATATATTGCACTGCTTCTTTGGAAATCTCATTTTCATTTAAAAGACTACCTAAATTATATACACATACTACTGGATAATCATTAATATCAAAACTTGAATTTTCTTTTTCTAT
The DNA here is from genome assembly GCA_002314935.1 of Clostridiales bacterium UBA1742. Taxonomy (GTDB): domain Bacteria; phylum Bacillota; class Clostridia; order TANB77; family CAG-508; genus CAG-452. The sequence continues at coordinate 40,344 of DCHW01000043.1, forward strand.
GCCTGTACCATTAATGATACTTTCCCATTGTTCAATATAATCTTGAGTTGTAATTAGTGCATTTCTATCTGTACCATTGAAATGAGAACACATTGAACAACCTCCGTTTTTCTTGTAATGTTCACACCCATTGGCTCTTAATACAATCATTACTCTATCAACAGTTTCTGAATTATAAAAAAACTTATTGATTTCTAATTCTGCTAATTTGTTATGTTCAAATCTAATATTAGGAGTTGTGTCCCTTAACTCTATAATTTTATTTTCAACCAATTTCTTTGCTTTTTCTTTTTCCTTATTATAAAGGTGAGCTTTGGATATTAAATAATTTTTCAATTTACTTTCCTTCCTTTACAAAACTAACAACTGGTCTATATTTTTGACCTATTTCAGGTAATTCGTCTACAATTTTTATTTCCAATTTCATGCTTTTAGGAATTAGAACATATATACTATCTTCTATCTTTTTTAAATCAATATCATAAATTCCTTTTATAATATATAATTCCAATTTATCCTTTGTATATTGTATAAACTGATATCTTAAACCATGAATTGGAATAGCTAATGCACAAAACCAATTATATGCTACATCCATAAAAGCTGAAGCTGGAATAATCTCATTTGTTTCAGTAATAATACTATCCATGTATCTCCCCGCAATATGTTTTAAGATTCTACAATTATTACCACATTTACATTTAATAGGCTTATCAATCTCAGCTAAATCACCTTGATAATACCTAATAATCGGTGTAGAAGTATTCAATAAATTAGTTCCTACAACAATTCCCTTTTTGCCATATCCTAATGTTTTTTTTGTTTTTGGATCTACAATTTCAATATAACATGCATCCTCTTCTAGATGGTAAGTATATTCTGGACACTCTAGAGCAATTCTCGTTAATTCTTCACTACTGTATTCATCCAATATTTTGACATTCAATTGTTTTTCCATTAATTCACGAGATTGTTTTGTAGATTGCTCCGAATGCACAATTACTAATTTTACACCATACTTTTTAAGGTCAACACCGTATGAACTCATTTTTGTTAAATAAGTTGGGTATGTAGAAATAATTTTGGGTTTCGTTTCCTTTATTTTCTCAATTGCCTCTTCTACAGATGCAGTTGTAGGTAAAAATTCTTGTTCATACTTTCCATTTATACTTGTTATCCACCATGGCAAAGTATAAATAAATAAAACTTTATCTTCTGGTAAATAATCATTTCCACTTTGAAGCATCATTTGTCTTACTCCTTGTACTGTATCTGTATAAATTGCGTCTAATGATAATGATAAGGTAACAAATCTACCACTAGATCCTGAACTTCTCGTTGATAAATCAAAGTCCTCGACACTCCTTGCAATTTCATTTGGGAATCCTTCAATTAGTTCTTCTTTATATAATATAGGTAATTTTTCATAATCTTCCCATGTTTTTATCATACCCTTTTTATATCCAATTTTTGAATATTTTTTATGATATAATGGAATATTTTCATATGCATAATCTACTATCTCTGAAATTCTTTTTAATTGCCATTCTTTTATATATTCGTACTGATTATATGGAAAATTTCTTATTTTATCAAAATCTTTCTTCATGATATTATCTACAATTTTACCATGATCTTTTTCTCCAAATATTGCGATTTCATTTTTTTTCATATTTAAATAATTTTTTTCATTAAAATTACTCATTATACTATTACTCCTTATTTTTTTACTTTTTTATCTATTTATTAGATAGTCATGCCCTTTTTGGGTTTCTAGATATTTATAGGGATCCCCTGTTTTTCTTGCTAAAGCACATCCTCCACCACAATCATCTAACAATTTACAGTTTTTACAAACTTCATCCAAATGCTCCTTTCTTCTAAATCTATTTAATTCTTTATCCTCTCTCCAAAATTTTTCAAATTTTTCTTCGGTATCTAACTGTGTAATATTCATAGATAATTTATTTTCCGACATTGCACACCTAGAAATACTTCCGTCAGAAAACACTGCACAATAATCTGTTCCCCAGTTGCATCCTCCCTTATGTATCAAATCCCTATATTCTGGTTTTACGACACACCAAGGGAAAGTATCAACAAGTTCAATATAAAAGCCATATTTTGTTTTTGCATCTTTTAAAATTTTTAATATCGGATTTACATCTTTTGTGTCTATAAAATATTTAGTACTACCACAAGCCTTTCCAATAGGTGCAATCCTTTGTATTGCAAAACTATCTATTTTCCCATCTAATTGTTTATTGGTGTTAAACATAATCTCTTGCAAATGGGAAACTGTACTAGGCATCAAATTAATAATTATACAAATCTCTTGCTCTTTATTTTTTACTTTAGCATATTTTCGTACATTTTCCATAACATGTTCATATGATCCCTTACAGCCATTAAAACTATCATGTATCAATGATGAATGCCCATGAACAGTTACACAAATACCATCTAAATACTCATTAATATCTTCTAATCTAACAATTTTTCCATTTTCTCTATAATCATGAGTATTGGAAATAACCATACTTTTGGTATCTACACCATATTTTTTTCCTTCTTGTTTTATATATTTTAGAAGTTCAACTAGATTAGGATGTTCACATGGATCTCCTCCTACCATCACAAATCTTTCAACTTTGCCGTTTAAAATTGAATTATGTACGATTAATTTTAAAGTTTCAATATCACCATGCTTTCTTATCATGTTTTCTTCAGTTGCATAACACATAGGGCAATGTCCTTTGCAATATTCTGTAATATGTAAATTTATTTCTTTTATTTTATATGTCACTTTCTTCACTCCTTGTAAAAACAAAAAATAGTCAAAGACACTCCTTGACTATTTCCTTTTTCCATTTATATATTTTTTAGGGCATATTAAAAATAACCTTTTATTATTTTCAATTATAATTTTTGATACATCTATTTTAAAATCAATCATAATTAGTATCTCCCTAAACATTATTATTAACAAATTCTGTTAATAATTCTATCATATTTTACATTTTGTGTCAACAATTTATTAAGATTTTCCTTAATAAATTATAAAACGACAAATAATTATTCAAAAGAATATAATTATAAGTAACTTTTTAGTAGTTATATCCATTTTTTCGTTCTAATCTGTGCAAATTTTTTCTATTAAATTCATATATTGTTCAATTAATTCACTATAACTTTTTTCCGAAATGTGTTCATTTATTTCATGTGCAGTAATTGGTCCAGTACCTAATATTATTTTTTGTTTGCAACTAATAAAACTTGCTTCTGTTATGTAATTAGCCGTTTTATCATTACTAATAAACTCAACTTTATTTATAAATGGTTCTATTTCTTTCATTATTATTACTCGACCATCATATTTATTGGCTAATTTATTTAATTTATCTTTAATAGTTTTTAAATGAATTTTATTTGCAATTCTAAAATCTAAAAATGCACTACAATTAGCCGATACAGAATTACATGCACTTCCTCCATTTATTAGTCCAACATTCAGTGTAGTATATGGCACTTCAAATTTTTCTTCTTTGTATGTTTTAATCTCTTTATTATAGAATTCATTTAATTCATGTAAGCAATATACTGCATTCATATTTGCACTTTTCCCTTTTTCTGGGTTGCTTGAATGTACCTTTATTCCTTTGAAGTTAATTTCACATTGCAATAATCCTTTACTTCCAACTACATATTCATTATTAGTTGGCTCTCCAAAAATCATTGTATCTGGAAAAATTTCATTTAATTTTATAATATCTAAAATCCCCTTAAAATTTGTTTCTTCATCGTATGTAAAATATACTTTCATACCATACTTTAATTTTGAAAAATCTATTTTAGATATAGCCTCAAGCATTGCAGCTATACCGCCTTTCATATCACACGTTCCAAGTCCATATATTTTATCATTTTTAATCTTTAAATCAAAAGGATTAGTTTCCCACCCTTCTATTACTTCAACTGTATCTGTATGTCCTAGAAAACCTACTTTCTGTTTTGTACCTATACTCATAATTAAACATTTCTCTTTATACTCTGTTTTAAAATTCAATTTTTTCAAATAATTTTCTATATAGTTTATTATTTTTGCATTTTCATTATCATTTATGGTATTAAAGCTAACTAAATCTTTTAATATTTTATATTCCATTTTTATATTTCTCCTTTTAATGAAATTTAGGAATCTACAAATTTATCTTTACTGCTACAATCATTTCATTTTCTTTAACTAGTTTTTCTTTATAATCGTAAAAATATTTCTGTCCTGTACTATAAACTTTAAAATTCAAGTTTGTTAATCTTGTTCTTGCTAAATTTAAAAAGCAATACATTTCTTCTTCTGATAAATTTTCTCTTACTCTTAATTCGTAAAATGTATATTTAATTATTTGCTCATTTTTTAATATTTTTTTATCTATATTATTGCTTACATATTCAAGTGTCATAACTTCCCTACTTTCTGCTATATTATAACATATTTCATATTTTTATCAACTTTTTGATATTTCTATTATGAATATTCTGTGATAAGAT
>DCHW01000037.1 GCA_002314935.1 Clostridiales bacterium UBA1742
GACATATCTATTTTAAACCTATATTATATGTAAAAAAATATAAATAATTTTATAAATAATTGTTTACATTTGTAAAAAAATCTTATACAATGTAAAAGTATGTAAACAAATGAAAAATCGAAAGGGGTATTGTATATGAAAATACTAATGTTAACCTGGGAATATCCACCTAGAATAGTAGGAGGAATTGCAAGAGTAGTAAATGATTTATCTAAAAGATTGATAAAAGATGGACATGAAGTTTATGTAGTTACATATAAAGAAGGGAATAGTCCATATTATGAAAATGATAAAGGTGTGCATGTATATAGAGTAGATAATTATATGATAACACCTAATAATTTTACAGATTGGATTATGCAACTTAATTTTAATTTAATTGCAAAAGCAAGTGAATTAATTGCAAATGGAGAAAAATTTGATGTAATTCATGCTCATGATTGGTTAGTTGCTTATGCTGCAAAAACATTAAAAAACTCTTATAATATTCCACTTGTTAGCACAATACATGCAACAGAAGCAGGAAGAAATGGTGGAATACATAATGAAGTTCAAAGATATATAAATGATACAGAATGGATGTTAACATATGAATCTTCAGAAGTAATTGTAAACAGTAAATTTATGAAAAATGATTTGCAAAGATTATTTGGCCTTCCTTATGAAAAAATAAACGTAGTAGCAAATGGAATTAATACTACTATATATAATGGAATTGAAAGAGATTATGATTTTAGAAGACAATATGCAGCAGATAATGAAAAAATTATATTGTTTATGGGAAGACTAGTTTATGAAAAAGGTGTACAGCATTTGATTTCAGCAATGCCTAAAATATTAGAAGGGTATCATGATGCAAAACTTGTAATTGCTGGAAAGGGTGGAATGCTTGAAGAATTAAAGCAACAAGTAAGTAATATGGGATTAGATAATAAAGTGTATTTTACGGGATATTTAAATTCAAAACAAGTATCAAAAATGTACAAATGTGCTGATGTATCTGTATTTCCAAGCACATATGAACCGTTTGGAATTGTTGCGTTAGAGGCAATGCTTGCAGGTGTTCCAGCAGTTGTTTCAGATGTGGGTGGACTTAACGAAATTGTAGAACATAGAGTTGATGGAATGAAATCATATGCAGGAAATTCAAATTCATTAGCTGATTCAATTTTAGAATTATTATATAATCCACAGCTATGTGATAACATTGCCAAAAAAGCTAAAGCAAAAATCAAAAATGAATATACATGGGCTAAAATAGCTCAAGATACACATTTTATATATCAAAAAGCTATTTGTCAAACAATGGCAGAGCGTCAAGCAAATCAGATTTTACAAGAAAATGCACAAAAAACAAAGAAGACAAAACAACATACAGGAACAGAAATTACAGATTTATTGTCATTTAAAAAACGTCAAGCATATGCTTAAGATAGAAGGAGAGGGTATTAATGTATGTTTATGATGAAGCTAACAATTTAGCAAAATCAATACAAAGTAGTAAGGAATATTTAGAATATAAAAGTGCAAAAGAAGAGTTAAAATCATCACCAGAAATGAAAGCAAAAATAGATGAATTTGAAAAAATAAGATATGATGTACAAATTTTGTCTTTTAAAGGAGAAACACAGGATGAAGAAAAAATGAAAAAATTACAAGAAATGTATGATATCCTTATGAAAGAACCTAAAATAAAAGAATATTTTGACATAGAAGTTAGATTTAATATAATGTTAGCAGATGTTAATAAAATAATAAGCGAGTCAGTTAAAGATATATTGCAATAAAAGTGGGGAACAAATATGAGTGAAGATTCTCAAATAAAAAAAATAAATTCATTATTGGAAAAGGTTACAGTAAAAGAGTATAATAAAGAAATTATAGAAGAAATTAAAGAATATTTGCAATTTAATAACATTGAAGGAGCTATAAATGGACTAAAAGAACTAAAAAGAATAGAACAATTATATAAAGAAGAAAAAGAAGAAGAAACCAAAATTATAACTCAGTATCCAAAAGAACTGTCTAAAGATGATTTGGAAGAGATTTATATTGGATTGTTATTAAATGAGCCTAGTGCAATTGCGGTGTATTATTTTCGTTTTAAAGATTGCTATTTTATTAATGATGATTTTCTAAATATATATAAAACAATTTTATTTGTTGATGCTGAAAAATATGCATCAGAAGCTGCTAAAGAAGGATTTAACTTTGCAAAGAACAGTGATGAATTAGCGGAATTAATGTTAAAATTAAAAGAAAAATATAAAAAATATAATGAAACAATAGATTTAGCATATATAAAATTAATGAAAATATTTACATTAAGAAAAAAATATCTTGAAATACCAGTAAAAACAGTTCAAATACAAATCGCAGATATTTTAAACTATAAATTATATAATAAAATGTCAGTACAAGAAGTTGAAAATGCGGTAGAACAAGTTACTTCTACTGAAAAATTTAAAAGATCAATTTTGAATGAAAATATAACAGATTTTTTAATAAAAGGAAACAATACACTTACTAATGGATTAAAATTACCTTTTAATATATTAACGAGTGTATTTAAAGGAATAAGACAAGGGGAGACTATGGCTTTTGCAATGCCATCAAACTCTGGAAAAAGTAGATTTACAATTAATTTAGCTACATATATAGCTTTGATGTTTAAGAAAAAAGTTTTAATTATATCAAACGAAATGTCTGAAGAAAAAATGAGACTTTGTTTAATAACAACTATTGTAAATAATATTGAAATACAAAATTTACATGGACAAAAGCTTCATAAGACAGAGGGAGAAATTTTAGAATTTAAATTCAGGCCAGATTCTAACATAAAAGATATTAATGTTGATAAAAATGGATTTGTATTAAAGAATGAAAATGAAACACAAGAACAATTTGTAAAAAGATTAAAAAATATTTCTACTGAATTTAATATGACAACTTTTGTAACAGACTGGTTTAATAAACAAGCCGGAAATTATATGTATTTTATTAATATTACAGATCATACCAATGATGAACTTCAAAAGGTAATTATGAATTATTATTATAAAGAAAAAGTTGAATATGTATTTTATGATACGTTAAAAACTGATATAGATAATATTGGAAATCAAGAAGAAATTAAAAAGACTGCTACTATATTAGCAAATTTGGCTCAAAACTTTAATATGTTTATTGCCTCTACTTTGCAATTGTCTGAATCAAATACTGATCCAATAAATTTAAATATAAATGATTTATCTGTAAGCAGAACGGTTAAAGAGGTTTTAGATACATTATGCTTATTTAAACAAATACATAATGAAGATTTGTATAAATATGAATATTCGTTAAATGAAGTTGATACAAAATTTTTTAATTTAGAAGAATCCAAAAATCCTGATGTAAGGTATTATTCTTGTGTTGTAGATAAGAATAGAGCAGGAAGTAAACCTAAATTAGTATTTAAATTAAATTTAGCATATAATGAATGGAATGAATTGGGTTACATAAGACTTAAATCTTAAATACAACTAATTAATCATATCATTAAAAAAATATAAAATCAAACTTAAAAAATAATAAATTTAATTAAAAATAAAAGAATAAATTAGATAAATTATAAAAATAAAATTTAATAATAAAATATGAATGCTATAAAAATTTGTAAATAAAATTTATTTATGATAATATAAGGACAATAAAAAGTTAATAGTTTTCCCTGCATAGTGCGAAAGGACTGAATTTTTAGAACCAACAGATAAGGAAAGGGAGCTTTAAATCTCATTTGTATGGCGTGCATGCTTACATTTTATAAATAGTAAGAAGCCCATGAATACAAAGGAAAGCACCCACCTGTTTAAGAACAGGTCCTTAAAAATTCTTATACCAACGGCTAAGGCGGGGCTATTTTTTTATTATAAAAGAAAGAAGTAATAAATGAATATAAAACAAATATTAATTAAAAATATAAATTTATTAAACCAAAACAATGTTGACGATTCAGTTATTAAAGCTAAATTATTATTATGTAGTATACTAAAAAAAGAAAAAGATTTTTTGATTACACATGATGATTATAAGTTGAGCTATTTACAGAAAAAAATGTATAATAAGGGTATAAAAAAAATAATAAATAATGATCCAATACAATATATTATTGGAAATCAAGAATTTATGGGAATCAAATTTAGTGTTAATAAAAATGTTTTAATTCCACAGCCTGATACGGAAATACTTTGTGAAGAAATAATAAATAAATTAGAAAAAAATGAGAAAAAAAATATTTTAGATTTATGTACTGGAAGTGGTGCAATTGGAATATCGCTAAAAAAATATAGAGATAATGTTAATGTTACGGCAAGTGATATTAGTATAAAAGCTTTAAAAGTTGCAAGAAAAAATGCAATTGCTAATAATGTTGATATAGTTTTTTTAAAATCAAATTTATTTAATAATATTAAAGAAAAGTTTGATATTATTGTATCAAATCCACCATACATTAAAAGCAAATCAATAAAAACATTATCTGGAGAAGTTCAAAAAGAACCTAGAATTGCACTTGATGGTGGAAAAGACGGATTAGATATGTATAAGAAAATAATTAAGGAAGCATATAAATTTTTAAATTCAAAAGGGATATTGGCGTTAGAAATAGGATATGATCAAAAAGAAGATGTAATTGATTTACTAAAGCAAGAAGGTATGTATGAAAACATATATTCAAAAAAGGATTTAGCAGGTAATGACAGAATTGTTGTATGTAATAAAATATAAGGAGAAAAACATGTCATTTTCATCAGAATTAAGAAATGAATTATTAGAATTAAAAATGTGGGATAATAAAAGCAATTTAAAACAAGATGAACAATTAGCTAGATTACTTGTAAGAGAGGCTTTTATAAAAAATGGATTTTTGAATGATCCAAACAAAGATTATCATTTGGAAATATTGTTTAAAGATAAAGAAAAGGCTTTAGAAATTCAAAGTGTACTAAACTCATATGGAATAAATATTAAGCTAACTATTAAAAATAAAAATTATATGTTATATTTAAAAGAAGGTGAAGAAATAGCATCTTTTTTAGCATTAATTGGTGCTAATAAAGCGGTTATAAAATTTGAAGAAACAAGAGTTTTAAAGGAAACAAGAAATAATATAAATAGATTAGTAAATTGCGAAACTGCAAATTTAAATAAAACAATTACTGCTGCAATTAATCAAATAGAAGATATTAAATGGCTAAAAGCAAATAAGAAATTTAATCAGTTATCACAACAATTGCAAGAAATAGCAAATCTAAGAATAAAAAATCCGGATAGTAGTTATGAAGAATTGGGGAAAATGTTACTGAAACCTATAGGAAAATCTGGAGTTAGTCATAGACTAGATAAAATTAGAAAGATTGTTGAAGAAGAAAAACAAATTAAGAAAAGAGATTAAAATGAAAGAAATTGGAATGTATATACACATACCGTTTTGTAAACAAAAATGTTATTATTGTGATTTTATATCATTTGCATGTAAGGAGAATTTTGTAAAAAAATATATAGATGCTTTAAAAAAAGAAATACATGATGTATTGAGTGTACAAAAATATAATATTAAAACAATATATATTGGAGGAGGAACTCCGTCCTATATTAATAGTAAGTATATAAAAGAAATTTTGAATTTGATTTATGCTAAAGCTCAAATAGACATAAATGCTGAAATAACAATAGAAATTAATCCAGGAACAATAAACAAACAAAAATTAGAGGATTATTTTAGTGCAGGAATAAACAGAATAAGTATAGGACTACAATCTACAAATGATGAAGTATTAAAAACGATTGGAAGAATTCATAATTATAATCAATTTATTGAAACATATAATTTAGCAAGAAAAGCTGGATTCAAAAATATAAATGTAGATTTAATGTTTGGATTACCAAAACAAAATCTAGAAATTTTAGAAGAATCTGTAGACAAAATTATAGAATTAAAACCAGAGCATGTTTCGGTATATTCTTTAATTTTAGAGGATGACACTGAATTAAAAAATAAAATTGAAAAAAATGAGCTTGAATTACCAAATGAAGAATTAGAACGAATAATGTATTGGAGAGCAAAAGAAAAATTAGAAAATCAAGGATATAATCATTATGAAATTTCTAATTTTGCCAAAAAAGGATTTGAATCAAAACACAATATGGACTGTTGGAGTCAAAAAGAATATATAGGAATTGGACTTGCAGCACATTCATATCAAAATAATACAAGATATTCTAACACAGAAGAGCTGGAAAAATATATTGAATTTCAAAACCAGGAAAAAATAATACATGAAAAACAGATGAATGAAGATAAGAAAAAGGAATATATGCTATTGGGATTAAGGAAAATTGATGGAATAAAAATATCAGATTTTAAAAACAAATTCATTGATAATCCAATTTACTTATATAAAGATAATCTTAATAAACTTGTAAATGAGGATTTGATACAAATTGATAATGATGTAATAAAATTAACTAATAAGGGTATTGATTTTGCTAATGTAGTCTGGGAAGAATTTATTTAAAATACATTTACAAAAATAGACATAAAAACTTGCTAAATAAAAAAAGATAATGTATAATTTATGCGTAAAAATATATTAATGTTACAAAAATATTATATATATATTACAATTAGATTAATTCTCTTGACATATAAAAATAATGAAATAAAATATAATTATCATAAAGAGGTATGCTATATATGAGAATAATAAGTGGGACTTTAAGAGGAAAAAAACTAAGCACATTAGAAGGTATAGAAACAAGACCAACGTTAGATAGAGTTAAAGAGTCTATTTTTAATATAATTCAAAGTGATATTAAAGATGCAAATGTTTTAGATTTGTTTGGAGGAAGCGGAGCGCTTGGATTAGAAGCGTTAAGTAGAGGAGCAAATAAAGCTGTTTTTTGCGACAGTTCTAAAGCGGCAATTAGGATAATAGAAAAAAATATTAAAGATACAAAATTAGAATGTAAAAGTCAAATAATTAATAATGATTATTTAAAAGCATTAGATATGTTAAATGAAAAGTTTGATATAATTTTTTTAGATCCACCATACAAAACAAATTTTGCAATTAATGCAATAAATAAAATTATAAAATTAAATTTGTTATCTGAAAATGGTATAATCATTTTTGAAACTAATGATGAAGACAAAGAAAAAGAAATTTTAAAAAATGATAACATAGAAATTTATGATAAAAGGAGATATGGAATAGCATTTGTAATGTTTATTCGAAAGGGGTAAAACATATGGAAATTTTTACATTATTAGAAACATTAGAGGATATAATGGAAAGAAGCAAAGGAATACCATTTACAGAAAAAGGAATAGTTGATAAAGAAGAAGTATTAGAAATTATTAAAGAAATTAGACTTAAATTACCTGATGAATTAAAACAAGCAAAATGGATTAAAGAAGAAAGAGGTCGTATTCTTCAGGAAGCTCAAAAGGAAGCAGATGGAATTGTAAAAGAAGCAGAAAACAGAATAATAGCTATGATTGATGAACACGAAATTACAAGAAAAGCATATGAACAAAAAGCTGAAATAATAGAAACTGCAAATGAAATGTCAAGAGAAATTTCAAAGGGAACAAAGGATTATGCAGATAATATTTTGGCAAATTTAGAAAATGCAATAAACAATGTTTATGTTTCAATAAATGAAGCTATAAAAACAATTGAAAACAACAGAAAAGAATTAAAATAATAAATAAGGAAGTCAGAATTTTAATGGAAGTCAGAAAATCAAATTTAAAATTGATTTCCAATTTCTGGCTTTTTATATATTTATAGGCAATTTTGCGTGTACGAAAGGAGAAAAAATGCCACGAGGTAAAAGAACAAAAAATAAACGAAAAAAATCAAATGTTGATTTAGAGGTAGTAACACTAATTGTATTAAGTATTATACTTGCTTTGCTAATATTCTCAAAGTCTGGATATATAGGAGAACAATTAAGTCCATTTTTAGGTGGAGTAATTGGATGGATTAAATATATTGTGCCTTTTGGTATATTTGCAATTGCAATATATTTAGCTTGTGATAATGATAAAGAATTTATTACAAAAAAATTATTGAAATATATTATATTTATTCTTTGTATTTCTACAATTATTTCTATATATCAAATTCCAATGAGTGAAAATACAATTAATGGAGAGTTTGAAATTTTAGTTAATAATGCTTTTGAAAACGGAAAACAAAATATAGGTGGTGGAGCTGCTGGTATGATTATAGCATATCCACTTGTTAATCTAATTGGTAAAATTGCTTCTGTAATTTTACTTATAGGTGTTGCTATAATAGTTTCTATATTTATATTTGGAATAAGACCTGCAGAAATAATAAATCAATATGTACAAAATAAAAAAGAGTATAGAGAACAGTTGGAGGAAGAAGACGATGAGGAGCCAAAACAAGAAAAACTTAAAAAACTAAATAAAAAAGTAAAAACACCAATAATAAAAGAAGTTAAAGAAAAAAATGTTCCAGATATAATGGAAGATCAAATTAAAATAAAAATGGCAAATGATGAACCTAAATCATTGTTTAAAAAAGAAGAACAAGAACAGATTGATAAATCAAAACAAGTTCTTACCTTGGAGCATACATTAACTGTTGAAGATGAAAATTATAATTTTCCACCAATAGATTTCCTAAATGAAGGAAAAATATCTGCCAAAAGTAGTAAAAAAACAATAACTGATATGGCCAATAAATTACAAAAAACATTATATAGTTTTGGAGTATCAGCCAAAGTAGAACATGCTTCAGTTGGACCAACAATTACTAGATATGAATTAAAACCTGCAGAAGGAGTAAGAGTAAGTAAAATTGCAAATTTAGCTGAAGATATAGCATTAAATTTAGCGGCAGAAAGCATAAGAATTGAAGCTCCAATACCAGGTAAACAAGCTGTAGGGATAGAAATTCCAAATAAAGAAAAAGAAATGGTTGCATTAAGAGATATTATTGACAGTGAAGAATTTTACAAAGCTAAATCAAAGGTTTCCTTTGCAGTTGGAAAAGATGCATCTGGAGAAGTTGTTGTTACTGACATCGCAAAAATGCCACACGTTTTAATCGCGGGAAGTACTGGTTCTGGTAAGAGTGTATGTATTAATACTTTAATTACAAGTATTATTTATAAAGCTAAACCAAGCGAAGTAAAACTTTTGATGGTTGATCCAAAAGTAGTGGAATTATCTGTATATAATGGTATACCACATTTATTAATACCTGTTGTTACAGACGCAAAAAAAGCTGCAGGAGCGCTATCATGGGCAGTACAAGAAATGGTTAATAGATATAATTTATTTGCAGAGAAAAAAGTAAGAAATATAGAAGGATATAATGAAGCATTAGAAAAAGAAGGAACTGAAGGTAAATTACCACAAATTGTAATAATTATTGATGAGCTTGCTGATTTAATGATGGTTGCCAAAAATGATGTAGAAGATGCAATTTGTAGGTTAGCACAAATGGCAAGAGCAGCAGGAATGCATTTAGTTATTGCTACTCAAAGACCATCTGTTGATGTAATTACAGGTATAATTAAAGCAAATATTTCAAGTAGAATTTCTTTTGCGGTTACATCACAAGTAGATTCTAGAACAATATTAGATTCTGCTGGAGCAGAAAAACTATTAGGAAAAGGTGATATGTTATTTTATCCATCAGGAGTACTTAAACCAATAAGAATTCAAGGCGCTTTTATTTCTGATAGTGAAATAGAAAAAATTATAGGATTTCTAAAAGAAAATGGTGGTCCTTCATATAGTGAGGATATTATTGAAAAAATAGAGAAATCTAATTCATCTGATAGAGAATTAGAAGAAGCAGAAGATGATGATACAGATCCATTTTTAATGGATGCAATAGATGCAGTTGTTGATTTAGGACAAGCATCAGCTTCTTTTATTCAAAGACGATTTAAGGTTGGATATGCAAGAGCTGGAAGAATTATTGATCAGATGGAAGCAAGAGGAATTATTTCTGGATATGAAGGAAGTAAACCAAGACAAGTATTAATAACAAAAGAAAGATTAGAGGAGTTGAAAATGGCAAAGACTCCTGAAAATGTAAATACAGAAGATTGAAAGAAGGTTTGAAATTTGGGAAAAGAAGAAATTCTTTCTAAATTTAATATTAAAAATTATAATAATAGATTAGAAGAGCTTTTGGATAAGAAAAAATTTTCTGAAGATTCAAAAAATCTTCTTTTAAATGTGTTATATAAAATTGATGTAACATATAATGATTATAATATTGTTAAATCAAATGCATTATTAAAAAAGGAAATTATTGAAGAGATAATTGATATAATAAAAAATGAGTGCAATGAAATAGAAGTTATTAAGCCAAAAGCTACTGAAGACATATTTAACAAGAAATATTCTATTATTAAAGAAAAAGGAAAAATTATTACATTTTCAAATGTTAATATTATAATGAATGCCTTGTTTGAGTTAAGCTCAAAAAAATTTAAGATAAAAAGAAATTATTCGATAATAAAAAAACCAGTAGAAGAAATGCTTAATATTGGATGGAAACTTAGCAAGGTAGAAATTATAAGAGATTTTGACGGATGGAATTGGAATATTGAGAATAGATTGATTGATAATGTTACGTATAATTTAGTGTATCAAAATATTTGTATTTTGTTAGGCGAAAGATTCATTGAGAATATAATGGATAACAAAAAAGATGTAATCAAAGAAATAGAAACTCAACTAGATGCAATATTTGGATTCGAGTTTAAAAATAAATTTTGTGTTTTAATATATAAAATATGTATATTAGAATATTTAAAACAAAATCAAAACAAGATAGCACAATTAGAAAATTTTAAAAAAAGTATAATAACTGAACTTAAAAACATGGAAAATAAGAAACAATATTTGCAAAATTTAGCTGAACGCAAAAAGAATTTATCAAAAAGAATAAAAGTAATCGATAAGATATTAAATAATAGAGAATTAATAAAAAATGAGCTTATAAAATATAATAATGATAATAAAGAAAATAAAGTTTCTAATTTAAGTGATTTTTCAGAAAAGCTACTTGAAGAAAGAAAAAAAACAATCAAAGAATATGATGAATGTAGTGAATTGATGAAACCAACAAATTATGTTGAGAAGAAAACAGAGTTACAAGAAAAAGTAAATATTTTTGGGGATATTGAGTTAGAAAATATAAAAAAAGATGCAATTTTATGTGAAATAAAATTACAAGAACAATTTTTAGAAGCATTAAAAATAATGATTATAAGAGCTACAACAAAAAAAGAAATTATAGATTTAATATTTAAATTACGATATTATAAAATGCTACCAATTGAAAATGGCAAAATAAAAGATGTAAAATTATTAGTTAAAAAAATAAAAGAAATTGAAAAAAAATTAATTACAAAAGCATGCAATCTAAATATTATTACTATAATAAGTAGTAAAGTGAATGATAACTACAATATTATTTCTAAGATATTTGAATCTAAAATAATAAATTTAGAAAAAATATCAATAGAGTTTAAAAATAAGGGAGAAAAAACATTATTAAAAATATATGATGAAGATGTTTTAGATAATATTATTGAAATGGATGCTATAGAGGAGCTAAAGATTAAATGTAATAAAAAAATTAAAATTTTTATATAATACAAAAGAGAGGATGATTAATATATGGAAATAACTTTTTTAGGAGCAACTAAAACAGTTACGGGATCAAATTTTTTGCTAGAGGGAGCAGGAAAGAAAATATTGATTGACTGTGGAATGTATCAAGGAAAAGCTGCAGAGGAAAGAGAAAATTATGATGATTTTGCATTTGATGTAAATGAAATAGATTTTTTGTTACTAACACACGCTCACATAGATCATTCGGGTAGAATTCCTAAATTATATAACGAAGGATATAGAAATCCAGTTATTGCTACAAAAGCAACTTGTGATTTATGTACTATCATGTTACCAGATAGTGGACATATACAAGAGCAAGAAAATGAGTGGAGAAATAAAAAAAGAGCAAGACAAGGTAAACCAACATTACCTCCATTATATACAGCTGAGGAAGCAGTGAAATGTTTAGAAATATTTAAAGGTGTAAATTATGACGAAATAATTGAATTATCACCAGAAATTCATGTAAGATTTAATGATGCTGGGCATATGTTGGGTTCAAGTATTATTGAAGTGTGGTTAAAAGAAGATGGTACAGAAAAGAAAATAGTTTTTTCTGGTGACATAGGAAATAATGATATACCACTTTTAGATTCACCTACAATGATTGATAGTGCAGATTATTTAGTAATGGAATCTACATATGGTGGAAGACTTCATATGAGAAATGATGATAAGGCAGAATTGTTTTTAAATATTGTATCAGAAACATTGGATAATGGTGGAAATGTTGTAATACCATCTTTTGCAGTAGGAAGAACTCAAGAAATTTTATACGAATTAAATAATTTAAAAGATTATAGAAAAGATGAAGAATTTTTGAAAAAATATGATAAATTAATGAAAGCACCAGTTTTTGTTGATAGTCCTCTTGCAATTTCTGCAACTGAAATTTTTAAACAAAATACAAATTTATTTGAAGAAGAAGTTAAAAATCAAATAGAAAGTGGCGATAATCCACTAGAATTTCCAGGATTGCAATTTACTAAAACTCCAGAAGAATCAATGGCATTAAATGAAAGCACAACCCCATCAATAATTATTTCAGCAAGTGGTATGTGTGAGGTTGGAAGAATAAAACATCATTTGAAACATAATATTTGGGATTCAAAAAACACTATTTTATTTGTCGGATACCAAGCACAAGGAACTTTAGGATCAAAAATTGTAAATGGAGATAAAAAGGTAAAAATTTTTGGTGAAGAATTAGCTGTAAATGCAAGAATAGAATATATAGAAGGATATTCTGGTCATGCAGATCAAGAATGGTTATTAAATTTTGTTTATTCGTTTATTCAAAAACCAAAACATATATTTTTAGTGCATGGAGAGCCAGAAGGACAAAAAATATTAAAAGAAAAAATAGTAGAAAATGTAGAAATACCTGTTACTATTCCATCCTATGGAGAAAAATATGTACTTGATGATACAATAAGAATGACTGAAACTTTGGATAGAGCATATAAAGAAAGATATTTAAGACTGGAAATTATAGATAGATTAGCTACTTTAAGAGAAGAGTTAGAAGATATGTCTGGAATGATTAAAGTAGATGTTTTTGATGAAACAAAGAAAGATGAAGAAATTGAAGAAATTAACAATAAAATTAAAGAATTAGAACAACAAATTGTAAAAATAATATCATAAGAAAAGTATAAAAGGGCGATACTTTGGATATCGCCCTTAAGAGAGGAAAAAGAAAATGGAAAAATATTTTAATGACGCAATAGTAGGAAATAAAAACATGTTAGCAAGTTTTACAAAGAAGGGAGAATTGATTAGGTTATTATATCCATCTATGGATTATAGACAGTTCATTGATTTTTTTCATGTAGGTATAAAAATAAATGATTCTGCATTAATTTATTTACATGATGATATAAATAATGTGTATAATCAAAAATATATAGAAGATACTAATATTTTAAAAACTGAAATTATAAATACATATTTTAAAATAGATATTATACAAACTGATTTTGTATGTGTTAATAAAAATAGCTTGATAAAAAAATATAAATTTATAAATAAAAATAATATAAATTTAAATGTAAATTTTGCAATTCATTCTAGTCTTGTAACTAATCAAAACAATCAGGTAACTGGATATTATAGGGAAAATTCATTAATTCAATATATGCATGATTATACATTTTCTATTGTTTCAAAAAACAAAGTATTAGGATCACAAATAAATAATAATTCTCAAACAATAAGTGAGGGAATAATTGGAGATAAAGATTATATAGGAATGTCTAGCGATTCTAGTATATGTTATGAAATTGGAGAATTACAACCTGGAGAAGAAAAAGAAATTGACATATTAATTTGTATAAACAATACTTCGGATATAAAAAACATTGAAACTGAAATAGAAAATGCAAGTAAAACTGATATAAAAAAAGAACTTGAAATAGCTAAAAAACATTGGAGAAAGTATTTGAGAGAACATGATACAGTTGGATTGCCAACTCATAATTCAGAATATATGGATTTATTAAATAAAATTTATAAAAGATCTATTTTATTATTTCCACTACTTACCAATATAGAAACAGGAGGAATTTCAGCTGCTGTTGAAATCGATGAAAATAAAACTCAATGTGGTAGGTATTCGTTTTGTTGGCCAAGAGATGGTATATTTATTACAAATGCTTTAGATATTTTAAATATGAAAAAAGAATCTGAAAAATTTTATAAAAATTTTTGTAAAATAACACAGAGTAAAAATGGTAGATGGGAGCAAAGATTTTACACAGATGGAAATTTGGCTCCTTGTTGGGGATATCAAATAGATGAGACTGCAAGTGTTGTATATGGAATATATAATCATTATAAAAGAACTAAAAATATTAAATTTTTAAAAGATACATTAAAAATGTGTGAAATGGCGACAAAATATTTAAAGAAATATATAAATAATATTTTAGAAAATATAGAAGAGGAATACAAAAGTTATGATATTTGGGAAGAAAACGAAGGAATACATACATATTCTTTAACAGCAATATTTTCAGCATTTCAAGCAATGATTGAAATAAATAAATTAATAATTCCAGAATTTCAAGAAAACAGATTAAAAATAGAAAAAATTAATAAAGAAAATTTGGAATTAGAAAAATACATTGTTGATATAAAAGATTATATTTTAAAAAATTTATATGATAATGATAAAAAAACATTTGTTAGAAATAAGGATAGAAAAATTGATATAAGTTTATTGGGGTTAGTAACTCCTTTTGAAATGTTTGCACCAAAAGAGAAAAAAATATTAAATACAGTTGAAAAAATAGATTTAACATTAAGAACATATACAGGTGGTTATTTAAGATATGAGGGAGATAATTATGCAGGAGGAAATCCTTGGGTAATAGCTAATTTATGGATGGCAAAATATTATTTAAAACAAGGTAGTAAAAAGAAGGCAAAAGAATGTTTTGAATTTGTGGTAAAGACAGCAACAGAACTTGGATTTCTTGGTGAACAAATTGATAATAAAACAATGAAAGCAAACTGGGTAATTGGTCTTGGATGGTCACATGCAATGTTTATAGATGTATTAAAAGAACTATATTCTTAAAATATAATTAAGGCAAAGGTGATAAAATGTCAAAACAATCGACAATATTTGTATGTAGAAATTGTGGTAATGAATCATCAAAATGGTTTGGAAAATGTCCAGTATGTAATGAATGGAACACTTGTTATGAGGAAAAATTAAACACAAAATTAAATAATAAATCTGTTCAAAAAAACGAAATTGCTCCAATTGCATTAAACAATGTAAAAAGTCAAGATATTATTAGAACATGTACAGGATTTGAAGAATTAGATAGAGTATTAGGTGGAGGGTTAGTAAAAGGTTCCCTTACACTTTTGCGGAGGAGAACCAGGAATTCGGAAAATCTACCCTAATACTTCAAATTTGCGATAAAATAAAAGGTGAAGGAAAAGTTTTATATGTTTCAGGCGAGGAATCTATAGACCAAATAAAAATGAGAGCAGATAGATTAAAAATCAATAATGAAGATATAGTTTTTTTGGGAGAGACAGATATCGACATAATAGAAAATGCAATTCTCAAAACAAGTCCCAAATTAGTAATAATAGATTCTATTCAGACAATGTATTCAGATGAAATAACTTCAAGCCCAGGAAGTGTTGGACAAGTTAGAGATATAACTGCTAAAATTATGCGAATTTGTAAACAAGAAACAATTACAACAATAATAATTGGACATGTTACAAAAGAACGGAAATATTGCAGGACCTAGAGTACTAGAACATATGGTAGATACAGTTTTATATTTAGAAGGAGAACGTTATTTTTCATATAGAATTTTAAGAGGTGTAAAAAATAGATTTGGTTCAACTAATGAGATTGGAATGTTTGAAATGAAAGATATTGGCATGTGTGAAATAAAAAATCCTTCTGAAGTGTTACTTTCTGATAGAGATGAAAATCCACCAGGTGCAATAGTAGTAGCAAGTATAGAAGGAACAAGACCAATACTTGTAGAATTACAAGCATTAACATCATATAGTGTGTTTGGAATGCCAAGAAGAACTGCTAATGGAATAGATTATAATAGATTAACACTTTTAATAGCGGTATTAGAAAAAAGAGTAGGATTTGCACTGGGAAATCAAGATGTATATTTAAATTTGGCTGGTGGAATTAAAATAAACGAGCCAGCATTAGATTTAGGAATAATATTAGCTGCTGCATCAAGTTTCAAAAATAAAAGCATAGATAAAGAAATAGTTGCAATCGGAGAAGTAGGATTAACTGGTGAAGTAAGAGCAGTAAATTTAATTGATAAAAGACTAAAGGAAATAGAAAAAATGGGATTTAAAAAATGTATTATCCCAGAAAGTAATAAAAAACTATTGAAAGATAATTACAAATTAGATATAATAGGCGTGAAAAGTATACAAGATGCAATTAATTATTTAAGTTTAAAAGATAAAAACAAATAAATTACAAATGTTGGCATATTTTTGTTGAGGTGAAAGTAATGTTAATAGAAATATTAAAATTAATAGCTCCTGGAACTGCTTTAAGAGAAGGCTTAGATAATATTTTAAAGGCAAAAACAGGTGCATTAATTGTAATAGGTGATTCAAAAGAAATTTTAGATATAGTTGATGGAGGATTTAAAATTGATGAAAATTATACTCCTGCAAGGCTATATGAACTGGCAAAAATGGATGGAGCAATCGTTTTAAGTAAAGATTTGAAAAAAATATTATTAGCAAACACACAGATAATTCCTTCATCTAAAATTACTACAGAAGAAACTGGAACAAGACATAGAACAGCAGAACGTACAGCAAAACAAACCGGTGAATTAGTAATTAGTATATCTCAAAGAAGAAATATAATTACAGTTTTTAAAGGCGATTTTAGATATACAATAGAAGATACAGCTAAAATAATAACAAGAGCAAATCAGGCATTGCAAACTTTAGAAAATTATAAAAAAGTATTTGATACTAAATTAAGCATACTAAACGAATATGAATTTAATGATATAGTAACTTTGGATAATGTAATTAATTGTATTCAAAGAGCAGAGATGGTTATAAAAATAGCCGAAGAAGTACAAAAATCTGTAATAGAATTACGGAATTAATGGTGATTTGGTAAAAATGCAATTAGAAGAGTTAATAGAAGACTTACCAAAAGAAGAATTATTAATTATAAAAGATTATATAGCGACAAATAGAAGATTAACTGCTGAAAAAATATTGAATAATATAAGAAACTTATCTAAAAATGAAATAGTTGATTCAGCAAGCATTGTTAAATTGTTAGGCTATGAACAATACGATAGCTATGAAGATGTAGCTGTATCTCCAAGAGGATATAGAATACTTGGGAAAATACCACGTATGCCATCGACAATTATTACTAATGTAATTAAAAATTTTAAAACTTTTCAGAATATTTTAATGGCAGATGTTGATAAGCTTGATGATGTTGAAGGAATAGGAGAGGTTAGAGCTAGAACGATAAAACAATCTTTAAGAAGAATGCAGGAACAATTTGTTTTTGATAATTTAATAACATAAAAGGAGTGTTTTATTATGTACATAAGAAATAATAAGGGGATAACACTTATAAGTTTAATAATTACTCTAGTAATAATATTAATATTAGTTTCAGTTGGAACTTATAATACGTTAGATTCTTATAAAAATGCAAAAAAAGATGAGTTTATTTATAAAATGCAATTAATACAAGCAAAGGTAGATTCTAATGATTACGATAAAGACATGCTACCGGAGGATACAATTGATTCATCTTCCAATGAATATATAGTTATAAAAAACGTGATTTCTGAGGAAAAATTAGAAGGAATTAATGTTAATGAGTGGAAATATTTTTCAAATGAAATGTTACAGTCAGTGTTTGGATTGGAAAATTTAGAGGATGATATAGCTATTAATTTTTCAACAAGGGAAATAATTAGTATTCAAGGAATTGAATATAATGAAAAAATATATCATACACAATATCAGTTACCAGGTGGACAACAATTAAAATATAAGAATGTAAATAATAAAACGTTATCCTTTAATATAGAAACTAAAATTGACGGATTGAATGCTAACATAACAATAAGCAATATAAAACTTGGAGCTGAAGAAATAAAAGTATGTAAAATAAAATATAAATTATTAAACAATACTATTAATTTAGAAAATATTAATGAAGATGAAAAATTACAAACTTGTAATAATGACAATGCTGATACGTGGCATGAAATTGATGGAAAATCCTTTTCAATTGTTCAAACAGGTAAATACGTTATATTGGTTGAATATGACAATAAAAATTGTTTAAAACAAGAAGAAATTGTGTTGACAAATACACCTAAATTAAAAAATATTATGAGTAAATGTGACAAAGATGGAACAGCAATAGTAGAATGGGATAGCAGTTATAAATATACTTTGAATTCTAATGATGCTTTTTCAAACGCACCGCTTGTTAATAAAGGTACTCAAATATATATGTGGGTACCAAGATTTGCATATAAAATAGAAACAGATAAAGATGATAATGAAATATATAGTATAAAATATTTAAAAGGAAATTCAAATATTCCAACGGATAATACTATAATTGATAATAAATGGAATATACCAGAACAATTTAGCATTATAAAAAATGAGGAAGAAATCAAATATACAGGAATATGGATAAACATTACAGAATATACAGAAATTTTAAATTTACAAAATGTTATAGAATTAATGAAAAATGAACATGCTGATATAATTAGAGTTAAATAATAAAATTAGGAGGATAAAATGAAAAATAAAAAATTAATTTTAAGTATAGTATTTTTAAGTATAGTAGTGATTTTGACAGGTTTATTAATTTATGGTTATGTGGTAAAAACAACATATAAATTAAAAAGACCAATTGCAACAATGGAAATTGAAGGATATGGAACTGTAAAAATGGAATTATATCCGGATATTGCGCCAAATACAGTTGAAAACTTTATAAAACTAGCAAATGAAGGATATTATAATGGTTTAACTTTTACAAGAGTAGAAGAGAATTTAATCCAAAGTGCATCAAAAGAGTTAGTTGAAAATGAAACAGCATATAGTATTAAAGGAGAATTTTCAGATAATGAATTTAAAAACAATTTAAAATTTGAAAGAGGAACAATTGGACTTGGTAGAGCGGACTATTCAAATTATTATTATACATATTATTATTATGCTGGAGATATACAAGGGCTAATAGAAGAAGAGTATAATTCAGGATTTGGATCATTTTTTATAATGACAGATACTGAAGAAGAATTTGATGGAAGATATGCTGCTTTTGGAAAAGTAATAGAAGGAATGGATATAATAGACCAAATAACACAATTAGAAACAGAAATAACAACAGATGAAGAATCAGGAGAAACAACAGAGACTACAACTCCAGTAAATCCACCAGTAATAACTAATATAACAATAGATACGCAAGGAGTAAAATATGGTGAACCTGAGCGCCAAGAAGCATTTGATATAAATCAATGGTTTGCCAATATATTAACAACATATTAAGAATAAAATGAATTTAAAAAGTAATGGTCATACATTTGGTATGACCATTAAATAAAAAATTCAAAAAATTAAAAAAAACTCTTGACAACTTTATTCAAATTTAGTATACTAATCAAGTCACAAGAAATGGGCGCATAGCTCAGCTGGTAGAGCATCTGCCTTACAAGCAGGAGGTCATAGGTTCGAGCCCTATTGCGCCCACCATTTTTTGGCCCGGTAGTTCAGTTGGTTAGAACGCTAGCCTGTCACGCTAGAGGTCGTCGGTTCGAGCCCGATCCGGGTCGCCATTTTTTTATTATATTATATGGCTCGATAGCTCAGTTGGTAGAGCAGGGGACTGAAAATCCCCGTGTCAGTGGTTCGATTCCACTTCGAGCCACCAAAAAGCAGTACAAACGTATTGCTTTTTTTATTTCAAAATTTCAATAATAATTATAAAAAGCATTGGTTTGAGTGCACCAATGCTTTGCATATTAAAATATTTCAGAAATATAAATAAAATATGAAAAATAGTAGAGCTGTTTCTAACTTGAATATACATTATATATGTGTTAAAATATATAATGTTAAAATATATAATGTTAAAATAAAAGAAGGAAGGCCTTTTTAATGAATGAAGATAATAATATACAAAGATATTTAAATGTGCTTAGTAAACAATATAGAAATACAGAGGAAGTTGCAGAAGAAATAATAAATTTACAAGCAATATTAAATTTACCAAAAGGAACAGAACTATTTTTAAGTGATATTCATGGCGAATATGGTTCGTTTTCTCATATATTAAATAATGGTTCAGGAATTATTAAAAATAAAATAGAAAGTATTTTTAAAAATCAAATTACAGATCATGAAAGAAGAGCATTAGCAACTCTTATATATTATCCAGAAGAAAAACTTTCTTTAATAAAAAGCAACACAGAAGATTTAGATGAATGGTACAATATTACTTTATACAGATTAATAGAAGTTGCCAGAGAAATTAGCTCAAAATATACAAGATCAAAAGTTAGAAAAGCAATGCCAAAAGGATTTGATTATATAATAGATGAATTGTTAAATTTACAAGGGTGTGCTCCTGATAAAGAGAGATATTATAAACAAATAATTCAATCTATAATAGAACTAGATAGAGCAGATGAGTTTATAGTTGCTATATCAAATTTAATAAAAAGAATGGCGATAGATCATTTACATGTTATAGGAGATATTTTTGACAGAGGTCCAAATGCAAAAAAGGTAATGGAAACATTAATAAATTACCATAGCTTAGATATACAACTTGGAAATCATGATGCATTATGGATGGGGGCAGCATGTGGAAACAAAGCATGTATTGCGAATGTTATAAGAATATGTAGTAGATATGATAATATAGAAACATTGGAAGATGGGTATGGAATAAACATAAGACCTCTTACCACATTTGCTTTAAATACATATAAAAATGATAAATGTACAAAATTTATGCCTAAAGTATATGATTATAATAAATATATAGTAAGTGATGAAATATATATTGCAAAAATTCATAAAGCAATATCAATTATTCAGTTTAAATTAGAAGGGAATTTAATAAAAAAACATCCGGAATATAAAATGGATGGAAGATTATTATTGGATAAAATTAATTATAAAAAAGGAACAATTACAATAGATGGAAAAACATATAAATTAAATGATACAAACTTTCCAACTATTGATCCTGAAAATCCATATAAATTAACAGAAGATGAGGAAGAAATAATAGATAGATTACAAGAATCTTTTAAAAATAGTGACACACTAAATAAACATATATCCTTTTTATATTCTAAGGCATCTACATATAAATGCTTTAATTCTAATTTACTATTTCATGGATGTATACCTATGGAAGATAATGGTGAGTTTACAAGTGTAAATATAATGGGAAAAGAACTTGCTGGAAAAGAATATTTTGATTATATAGATAAAGTTATAAACATGGCATATTTTGAAAAAAACAATGAAAGTAAAAGTAAGGAATCGATAGATTATATGTGGTATTTGTGGTGCGGACCTAAATCTCCTTTGTTTGGAAAAGAAAAAGCAGCAACATTTGAAAGGTATTTTATAGATGAAAAGGAAACTCATAAAGAAAAGAAAAATCCATATTTTATATTAGCAGAAAAAGAAGGAACCTGTAATAAAATTTTAAAAGAATTCAATTTAGATGAAAAAAAATCACATATAATTAATGGACATATTCCTGTAAAGGAGAAAGATGGAGAAAGTCCAATAAAAGCGAATGGAAAATTGCTTGTAATTGATGGAGGATTTGCAAAAAGCTATAGAGGACAAACGGGAAGAGCTGGCTATACGTTAACATATAATTCCTACGGATTAATCTTATCTGCTAATGAGCCTTTTGATTCAAAAGCAGATGCAATTAAAGATGAAATAGATATAAAGTATGACATAATGGTAAACGAAAAAGTAACTCAAAGAAAAAATGTATCAGATACAGATATTGGTAAAAAAATTCAAAATGAAATAGATGGACTAAAATTATTACTAACTGCATATAAAGAGGGAAAAATGAAAGAAGAAATTTAATTATTTAATGGAATTTTTCTATAAATTCCATTAAATAAAATTATAAACTAAAGTAGTTAGCATACAAATTAAAATACCACATACCGTTGGTAAAACAAAGGAAACTAACATCCATTTATAACTGTTGGTTTCTTTTTTTATTGTAAGTAAGGTGGTACTGCATGGAAAATGTAATAAGCTAAAAATCATTACATTAATTGCAGTAAGAATAGACCATCCATTGTTTAACAGTATAGTAGAAATATTATTAATGTCATTTATTTGCATTAAATTATTAGAGGCTAGATATCCCATTATCATAATAGGAAGAACAATTTCGTTTGCTGGAAGTGCAAGTAAAAAAGCACACAGAATATACCCATCTAATCCCATTAATTTAGCAAACGGATTTAAAAAATTAGCAATATATCCTAAAATATTTAAATTTCCTATATTAATATTTGCTAGTATCCATATAATAATTCCTGTTGGTGCTGCAATTAAAATTGATCTTCCGGAGTAAAAATAATGTTCTATCAAAAATTGATCGAATTATGATTTTGCTAAATTGTGGTTTCCTATATGGAGGAAGCTCTAAAACAAAAGAAGATGGAACATCTTTTAGTAATGTTTTAGATAAGAATTTAGAAACTATAAAAGTTAGTATAATTCCAAACAAAACAATACAAGTAACAGTAATGGTAGAAATTAATGATACATTAAAATTAGTAAAAAAATTTGTAATAAAAATTGTAGAAATAGTAATTAAAAATGGAAATCTACCATTACATGGGACAAAACTGTTGGTTAAAGTTGCAATTAGTCTTTCTTTAGGAGATTCAATAATTCTTGTTCCAACAATTCCTGCACTATTACACCCAAACCCCATACACATTGTTAAGGCCTGCTTTCCGAGAAGTATTAGCTTTTTGAAAAATGCAATCTAAGTTAAAAGCAATTCTAGGCAAATACCCTGAATCCTCTAAAATGGTGAATAATGGGAAAAATATAGCCATAGGAGGTAGCATAACAGATATTATCCAGGATAAAGTTCTATACATTCCAGAAATTAAAATACTAGTTAACCAATTTGGGGAATGTATTGTATTAAAAAGTATTAGTAATTTATTTTCTAAAATTTCAAAAATATTAGATAAAAATTTTGAAGGATAATTACTACCTACTATGGTCAGCCAAAATATAAATGCAAAAAATAAAAACATTATAGGAATTCCAGTAAGCTTAGAGGTTAAAAGTTTATCGATTTTAACCATTAATTCAGTATGCTTATTTTTAGTATACTCTGTAACTTCAATAGTAATTTCTTCACTTCTAAATAAAATAGTTGAAACAATTGTGTTCTTTAATATATTAGAAGTTATACCATTTTCTAAAAGTAAATTATTAGCAACATCTATACTATTATTAATATGTGGATTGTTTAATAATTTAATATTTAAATGAGTTTCGATTGAATCAATTATTTTATAATTATTTTCTAGTAGTTTTAAACTAAGCCATCTATAATTATTGTTGAATAAATTTGGAATGGAATCAATTAATTGATTTTGAATTATTGAAATACAATTTTCAATTGTTTTATTATAACTTATAGGATGAGTAAAAGTATTGTTTTGAGAAATACAAATATTATAAACTGAGCTCATTAGCTTAAATAAAGTTTTTTTCTTTCTTGCAATTGTTCCAACAACGGGTACACCCAAATGTGCTGAAAGTCTATCTAATTTTATAGTAATACCCTTCTTTTTAGCTTCATCTAATAAGTTAACACAAACAACTACCTTATTAGTAATTTCTAAAATTTGATAAACTAGATTTAAATTTCTTTCTAAACAAGTAGCATCTACAACAATAACAGTACAATCAGGATTTCCAAAACAAATATAATCTCTGGCAATTTCTTCTTCTTGAGAATTTGACATAATAGAATATGTACCAGGAATATCAACAAGTAAAAAATCTTTATTATTAAATTTTGATATTCCACTTGCATTGCTTACGGTTTTTCCAGGCCAATTTCCAGTGTGTTGATGTAGACCGGTTAAATTATTAAAAATTGTACTTTTTCCAACGTTTGGATTTCCGAGCAATTGCAATTGTATAATCACAATTGTTTTTTAAAAATTCGATATTATCATTTAATAATTTAGTTCCAGTAGAACTGGAAGTTAACCCCATAAAAATCCTCCATTCTAATATATAAATATTTGTAATTAACTGAGTGTTACAGTAATTTTTTTTGCGTCCTCTTTTCTAATAGCTATAATTGAACCACGTATATTATAAGCAATTGGAGTTTTAAAAGGACTTTTAAAAATAGCTGTAATAGTAGTTCCGACATACTAATCCAAGATCAAGAAGTCTCCTAGTTAAATCAGTATTACAAGTTATTTTACAAATTTTAGCATTAGAATTAAGCGGCAAAGCATCTAGAGAAAGTTCTTTCATTGTTGTTTTTCCTCCTCATCTTAAGTAATAAAAATTATATTCTTATAAATAATATATGCATATAAAAAACAATTTGACACTTGAATGCAAAATGTATATAATTACTAAAAATAAGTAAAATGGAGGATAAAAAATGGAAAGAAAACGTGGATTTGAAATAGTAAAAGGGTTCGAAAAAAAGAGTATAAATTTACCTAAAAGATCAACTCAACATTCAGCAGGTTACGATGTAGAGGCTGCAGAAACCTGCATAATACCTGCTTTTAAAAGAGGAGATAAACCAACATTAGTTAAAACAGGAATAAAAGCATATATGCAAGAAGATGAAGTTTTAATATTAGCTAATAGAAGTTCTAATCCTGGCAAAAAAGGATTAATTCTTGCAAATAGTATAGGAGTTGTAGATAGTGATTATTATGGAAATCCTGATAACGATGGACATATTATGTTTGCTTTCTATAATGTTAAGAATGAGGATATAACAATTGAAAAAGGTGAAAGAATTGGACAAGCAATATTTCAAAAGTATTTGATAACAGATAATGATTGTGCAGACGGAGTGAGAAATGGAGGTTTTGGATCTACAAATTAAAACATTATGTAAAAATTGATAAATTTCTTTATAGGTTTAAAATAGATATGT
>DCHW01000008.1 GCA_002314935.1 Clostridiales bacterium UBA1742
ACATATCTATTTTAAACCTATAAATATATATAAAACGCATAATAAATAGTAACTTTATTTCAATGAACCAATTAATTTACAAAAAAAGGTTTTACATACTATGTAAAACCTTTTTTTATATATTTAAAATATTTTTATTTATTATTTTCCTTTAATAAATCCCTTATTTCTTCTAGCAAAACAATATCATCTGGTTTAGCTGGTTCTTCTGGCTTTTCTTCCTCTTTTCCCATTATTTTATCCATTCTTGATGTAATTCTGTTTACAAATTTCACAATTAAGAATATACAAAAAGCAACTATTAAAAAGTCAATTACATTCTGAATAAAATTTCCATATTTCACTTCTGCTTCTCCAATTTTAAAACTTAAACTTGTAAAATCAATTCCTCCAATTAATACACCTATTAGTGGCATTAACAAATCATTTACAACTGAAGAAACTATTTTACCAAATGCAGATCCTATAATAACACCAACTGCTAAATCCATTACATTACCTTGTGCTATAAACTTTTTAAACTCTTTTAACATATTTATTTCTCCTTTTCTATTATATTTTTATTTTTCTTCATTTTTGATTTCAGTAATATTTTTATCACCTTTATATATAATTGGATATGCAGCTGTAACAACAAATCCTATCCATACAAGTATAGCTCCAAATCCAGCTTTTGTTATTGATGATGTAAATACGCTTGAATTTGTAATTAAAACTAAAAGTATTCCTAGTGCAACTAGAACCCAAATCATTTTCTGATTTTTAAAGAAAGTAATTTTTGAAGCAATATTAGCAGGTACTTTTTCTGTTATAAAATCACTAAATATCGTTGCTAGTCCAACTAGTCCTAAAAAGATTAAAACTTTTCCTTCCCAATATCCAGCTAAAGAAACGCCTTCTTTAATTCCAAAAATTGAAACCACAACATACTTAAAAAAAGTACTTATAATTATTAATACTACCCCTATTATTCCTAATATTTTTGTGTTTTGACATTTATCTTTTACTATTTCCCAATATTTGTTCATATTTTATTCCTCCCCAAAAAACATTTTTTATGACATAAATATAGTTTATAAATCCAATTTTGTCAATATTTTATTTCATATTTTCTTTTTCTATTTCATCTACAATATCTAATCTTATTTGATGTCTTCCACCTTCAAATTCTGTTGCAAGCCAAGTCCTTAATATACATATTGCTTGATTTACTGTAACATAATCAGCACCTAAAGCTAATACATTTGTATTATTATGCATTCTAGAATATTTTGCAGCTTCTTCTACAAAGCATGGTGCACTTCTAATACCTTTAAATTTATTTGCAACCATTGCCATTCCATATCCTGATCTACAAATTAAAATTCCTTTATCACATTTTTTATTTTGTACAGCCTTTGAAACTTCTTTTGCAATATTAGGATAATCAACTTTTTCTTCAGAATTTGTTCCATAATCTTTATACTCTATTCCAACTTCATCCAAATATTTTTTTATTTCTTCTTTTAGTTTGTATCCTCCATGATCTGCCCCAATTGCTATCATATATATACCTCCTATTTATATTTTCATTATAATATTATCATATAGGTATAAAAAAAGAAATAGAATTTTCTATTTCTTTTTTTATTATTACATTGTTTTTCCAACATAATAATTTTTCTTTCCTCTTTTAATAATTAAATACGTTTCATTAATTAAATGTATTGCATTAATTTCACATTCTAAATCTGTTATTTTTTCACCATTTATTGCTATACTATTTCCTGTAATAAATTCTCTAGCTTGTCTTTTGCTTTGAGCAACATTCATTTCTACCAATATATCAATAATATTTTTATTTATAGTAATTTCTTTAACTTCGTTTCCTTTAAAAGCTTCTTCTAATTCTTCATTGTTTAATTGTTCAAATTTTCCACTAAATAGTGCTTCACTTATTTTAATAGCCTTTTCATATTCTTCTTTTCCATGTAAGTCTGTTATTATTTCTTTTGCAAGTGCTTTATGTGCTTCTCTAAGTTCTGGATGTTCTATATGTTTTTTCTCTATATCTTCAATTTCTTCTTTACTTAAAAATGTTAATTTTTTAAGATATTCTATTATCATTGAATCTTCAAGATTAATTAAATATTGATATAGTTCATAGCTTGATGTTTTATTTTTGTCTAACCACAAAGCATTTCCTTCAGTTTTACCAAACTTTACTCCGTTTGAATCTGTAACTAATGGCATAACCATTCCATAAGCTGTTTTATCTAGCTTTTTTCTTATTAATTCTATTCCAGATGTTATATTTCCCCATTGATCAGAACCAGCTACTTGTAATGTACATCCTTTGTTTTCATATAAATATAAAAAGTCTAATGCTTGTAATATCATATATGAAAATTCTGCATATGTAATTCCTGTTTCCATTCTTGATTTTACTTTATCTTTTGCAAGCATATATCCTACATTAAAATATTTTCCATAATCTCTTAAAAAATCTATAACATCAATATCTTTTGTCCAATCATAATTATTTACTACTTCAAATCCAAAAATATCTTTTGCTTGTTTTGTTAATCCTTTTATATTATGTTCTACTGCTTCTTTTGTTATCATTGGTCTTTCTGCAGTTGGTTTTGGATCTCCAATTAATCCTGTTGCTCCTCCAACTAGTAAAATAGGTTTATGTCCATATTTTGCAAGTCTTTTACAAATTAAAAAAGATGAATAATGTCCAATATGCATACTATCTGCTGTTGGATCTGTTCCTATATAAAATGTTAAACTCTCATTGTTTAATTTGTTAATTAATTCTTCATCGCTAATATCTTGTACTAATCCTCTCCATTGTAAATCTTCAAATAATGTCATTTTATTTCCTCCTATATAAACAAAATTGTCCAACTCTAACCTTTTTAAAGGACGAGTTGGACTTTCGTTGTACCACCTTTATTCACAATATAAAATATTGCCTCATTATAGCTTGTTCGTAGCCACACGTAATTACTATAAGAAGTGTAATTCGAATTTTATATTCTTAATAATTTTCACCAACCATTATCTCTCTTCAAAGTTAATATAAATCCTACTAAATTCTTTTTAAAACATAATTAATTAAACTAATACATATTTTAACATTCTATATTAATTTTGTCAATTTTGTTTTTAATAAAATAATATACTACCAATTATTACACCGTTTTACATTTTACATAAAAAGTTGTATAATATATATATGTATTCGTACATTGAAAATTACAGTTGCTCTAATATTTTAGAGTAGTTGTTCAATATATAGTTCAAAAATAATTTTAACACTAAAAGGAGTGTCAAACTTGAAACATTTGAAACATTTTTATTTAATTGTCCTGGTCCTGTTAGTAATTGCTTCTTCAGCAGTTACAACAACAATAAACCAGAAGAAGTTTTCTGTAGAGCGTGCTTCTCTTGAAGAAGAGCTTCGCATAGCAAAACTTTCTACAGAAAAAGCGTCAGAAAAAAAGGATTCTGATGATTTCTCTCCATACATTGATTTGGTATATCTTCCAAGTGTGGAGAAAAACTCTAAAAATACACTTGAGACATCTAACTTTGATATATCAAAGATTTCCTCTAAGCTTCCTGACATTTCTCTCAATTGCGATATTTCTCGCATTGAACTTTTGGAAGGAAAATTTAATGATGAGGAGGTCGACCAGACCATACTTAGAGTTTATTTGGATGAAAGTTCGGAAGATTTTAGAGTTACCTTCTTACAGGGCGATTCCTTTATTGGAAATCTTCAGGAATCTGCATTATTTGCAGACAATCTTGAGCTTTCCTTCAGAGGATATCTGGGAGAACATAATGAGTCATTAACCATTAATGGTCTGCCTGAGAACCTGTCAACATTTACTATTAAAACTAGAGAGGCAACTCCTGGTTATACATTAGAGGTTGACGAAAATCTTCACACGGTTGAAACGATTCAATTCATTTTTCCGTGTAATTAACAAATTTGAACTATATATTGCTTAAGAGTCTTCTGATTTTAGAAGACTCTTTTGTTATTTATTTAAAATACAAATCATTAAATAATAGTTCATTTTATCCCGCTTCTTCCACATCAAATTGACTATTATATAACTCAGCATAAAATCCATTTTTGGCAAGTAGCTCTTCATGTGTTCCTTGTTCTACAACATCTCCATGATCCATTACTAATATTAAATCTGCATTTTTTATTGTAGATAGTCTATGTGCAATTATAAAGCTTGTTCTTCCCTTCATCAAATTATCCATTGCATCTTGAATTTGTATTTCTGTTCTTGTATCAATTGAACTTGTTGCTTCATCTAATATCAATATTTTGGGATCTGCAAGTATAACTCTTGCTATTGTTAAAAGTTGTTTTTGTCCTGCAGATACATTGCTTGATTCTTCATTTAATACAGAATTATATCCATTTGGTAACGTTTTTATAAAATGATGTACATGTGCAGCTTTAGCTGCTTCAATTACTTCTGATTCATTAGCTTCTGGATTACCATATTTTATATTTTCTTTTACAGTTCCTCCAAATAGCCATGTATCTTGAAGTACCATTCCAAACATTTTTCTTAATTCTCCTCTTTTTATGTCTTTTATGTTATGTCCATCTACTAAAATTTCTCCACTATTTACATCATAAAATCTCATTAATAATTTTACCATTGTTGTTTTTCCAGCTCCTGTTGGTCCAACAATTGCAATCTTTTGTCCTTCATTTGCTTTTGCATTAAAATTATTAATTATTATTTTATTTTCATCATATCCAAATTGAACATTTTTAAATTCAATATTTCCTTTTATTTTATCTGTATTAACACTTTTATCAGTTTCTTTTATTTCTTCAGCTTCGTCTAAAAATTCAAATACTCTTTCTGCTGCTGCAACCATAGCTTGTAGCATTGCAGAAACTTGTGCTATTTGTTCTATTGGCTGTGTAAATCTTTTACTATACTGAATAAAACTTTGAATATTTCCAACTGTAATTTTTCCTTGAATTGCTAAATATCCACCAACTACTGATACAGCTACATATCCAATATTCCCTACAAATCTCATTAACGGATGCATAAGTCCAGATAAAAATTGTGATTTCCATCCTGATGTATATAGTTCTTGATTAGCTTTTTTAAAGTTTTGTATAGCTTCTTCTTCTCCATTAAAAGCTTTTACTATTGTATGACCACCATAAATTTCTTCAACTTGCCCATTTACATGTCCTAAATAATCTTGTTGCATTTTAAAATATTTTTGAGATTTTTTAACTATCTTTTTTACTACCCAAACTGTTATTGGTAATATTATTATAGAAATTATAGTCATAGTAAAACTAATTGATAACATCATTATCAAAATACCAATTACAGTACATACAGAAGTTATAATTTCTGTAACACTTTGATTCAAATTTTGAGATAAAGTATCAATATCATTTGTAATTATAGATAAAACTTCTCCGTTTGTTTTTTTATCAAAATATTTCATTGGTAATTTATTTAATTTTTCTGCTATATCTTTCCTTAATTTATATGTTATTTTTTGTGTTACACCAGTCATTGTAAATCCTTGTATTAAAGAAAATACAGAACTTAATATATAAAAACCTAATAATAGTAATAAAATTTTTGCAATATTAGAAAAATTTATACCAGTTCCCCCAGATAATTTTCCTATAACACCATTATATATTTCTGTTGTTGCGTCTCCTAATATCTTAGGCCCAACAATATTAAATATAGTTCCTCCAATTGCAAATGCAACTACAAAAAATAGTGCAACTTTATATTTTAATAAATAATCCTTTAGTAATTTTTTAGTTGTTCCTTTAAAATTTTTTGCTTTTTGAACTTGACCTGCTCCATTTGGTCCTCCCATCGGTCCTGGCATTATACATCACCTCCAAGTTCTTTTTCTGTTAATTGTGACATTGCAATTTCTTTATATTCTTCGCAATTTTTCATTAATTCACTATGAGTTCCTTTTCCTACAATCTTTCCTTCATCCAATACAATAATTTGATCTGCATTTAAAACAGTACTAATTCTTTGAGCAACAATTATTACAGTTTTTCCTTTAGTTTGTTTATTAAGTTCTTCTCTTAATTTACTATCTGTTTTAAAATCTAATGCTGAAAAGCTATCATCAAATACAATTATTTCAGGATCAATTGCTAAGGCTCTTGCTATTGACAAACGTTGTTTTTGTCCTCCTGATACATTGTTTCCACCGCTGAGCTATTTCAGATTGAAATTTTTTATCTTTGTTTTCTATGAATTCCATTGCTTGAGCAATTTTAGCTGCCTTTTCCATTTGTTCATCTGAAATAGATACATCTCCATATTTTATATTAGATTCAATTGTACCAGAAAACAAAATTCCTTTTTGTGGTACAAATCCTATTCTTTTTCTTAATTCTTTTTGTGGTACTTCTTTTATATTAACTCCATCTATTAATAATTCACCATTTGTTACATCATAAAAACGTGGTATTAGATTTACTACTGTTGATTTTCCACTTCCTGTACTTCCAATTATTGCTGTGGTTTTTCCTGGCATTGCAGTAAACGTAATGTCTTCTAATATTTCTGTATCTGCATCTGGATATCTAAATGAAACATCCTTAAATTCAACATATCCCTTTTTATCTTCTAAAAATTCTTTTGGATTTTCTATATCTTTTATAGATGGTTCTGTTTCTAAAACTTCATTGATACGTTTTGCAGAAACAACTGCACGTGGAATCATTATTGAAGTTATAGATATAACTAAGAATGAAATTACTATTTGCATTGTATATTGTATAAAAGCCATCATATCTCCAACTTGAATAATTCCTTCATCAACCTTATGACCACCTACCCAAATTATTAAAAGCATAACTCCATTCATTACAAACATAAGCATTGGTGCCATAATACTCATAGCTCTATTTACAAAAATATTTGTTTTGGTTAAATCAGTATTTGCTTCATCAAATCTTTTCTCTTCTCTTTTTTCTGTATTAAAAGCTCTTATAACAGGTAAACCTGTTAAGATTTCTCTAGCAACTAAATTTAATTTATCAACTAAACTTTGTAATTTTTTAAATTTAGGCATTGCAATTATAAATAAAACAAGCATTATAGAAATTATGCAAAGTATTGCAAATCCTATTACCCAAGCCATTGATGCATCACTATTATTTAAAACTCTAATTAGACCACCAACACCCATAATTGGTGCATATACTACCGTTCTAAATAGCATTGCTAATAACATTTGAATTTGTTGTATGTCATTTGTACTACGTGTAATTAATGAGGCTGTTGAAAATTCTGTAAATTCTTTTCTTGTAAATTTTAAAACCCTTTCAAATACCTGTTCTCTTAATTGTTTTCCAAGTTGTGCTGCAACTTTAGATGATAAAAGCATAATTACAACAGCTGCCCCCATACTAATTATAGCAATTCCAATCATTTGAAATCCTGTTTTTAAAATATATTTATTTTGAATTGAATCTGTATTTACTCCAATTGCTGTATATTCACTCTTTGTTGCTTGAATAGCTGCTTGTGATGCCATACTTCCTAATGTTTCATTAAGATTTTTTTCAATTTCTTGAACTATCATATTTTTTTGATCTTCTGGTAAACTTTTTATTATATCTATTAAATTCATTTCGTTTAAAATTACTTTTTGATTTTCTGGAACATTTGATAATAATTGTTCTTTAATAATACTTCCAGTTTCATCACTATTTATAAAATATAACATTACAAAAGGATCTGTAATATAGCTATCTAATTTTTCCTTTTCATCAGAATTCAAATTATTTAATTTATATAGCTCCTCATTTTCTAATGCAGGATATTCTTTTTTTAGTTTATCATATTCATTTTCTGACAATGTTTCTTTAGAAATTATTGTATAATAATTTAATATTTGATCATCATTTTCTGTGAACATTAACAAATTATCCATTGTTGATTTTCTAATTACATTTGGAGCAACATATTCTATTCCTCCGTGCTTGTATACCAATATTTACAATTTTAGATGTGTAATCTGGAAGTATTAAATCTGTCCATGCTTGTAAGCATAATAGTACAAATAATATTACTACAGAAACCCACATATGCTTTAAGTTCTTTAATATTTTTAACATTTTTTCCTCCTTGTTTAAAATCATCATTATATTATATAACAAATAAATCGGAACATCAACAAATTTAATACGATGTTCCGTTTATTTTATTATTAATAATAATTTAAATTAAATATAGTATTCCTCCAATTATTATTCCCACAAATCCTATTATTTTCAAACCAAAACTTGCTTCATTTTGATCTCCAAAACTAAAATTTTTCTTAGTAATTGGTCTTGCATCATAAATCAATATTACTCCTATCATTATAATAATTATTGCAATAAATTTTAATATACTCATTTTTACATCCCTTTACTTTCTAGCAATATGTACAAAGAATTGCTTCCAACCCAATATTTATATCTAATAATCCTATTTTTGTTTTATTATCTAATTCTATTAATTCATTTAATATCATTTTTAACTCTTGTTTTTTAAAATAGTTTGCTTGATTTCTATATTTTGAAATTAAAAACATTTGAGTAGGCTTTAAATTTAATACTTCTGTTAAACTTTGATTATATTCTTCTGCTAATTTACACATATATAATTTTTTAAAATGATTATAAAGTGTAATTAATATTTTTTGTACTGGTTCTTTATTATATATCAATTCTTTTAATATTCCAATTGCTTTTTTTGTATCTTTTTTCCCTAAATTGTCTGTCAAATCAAATATCTTTGCTTCTAGCTCTTTTATAGACAGTTTATCTATATCTTCTTTTTTTATTGTTCCATTTTCTCCAGCATATTCAATAAGTTTTCTAATCTCGTTTATTAAATTTTGCATACCTGTACCACAAGTTTCAACAAGGTACTGTAATATATTTGAATCTACATTTACTTTGTATGCATTACAAATAGCTTTTAATCTTGCTACTAATTCATTTAATTTTAATTTTTCGAAATTACAAACTTCTCCATATTTTTCTATTGTTTTATATAATGTCATTACTTTGTTGACTGTTTCTTCAATAAACACCAGTATAACTGAATCTTTTATATCTTTATTGTTTTCTTCTATAAATTTAGAAATAATAGCTTGTGGGCTATTTTTCTTTTCTATAATTTCTTCTTTTTTACTATTCTTTTTTAACATATTAGCCTTAACGACTATTAATTTTTTTTCATATCCAAAAGCTGGTGTTTGAATATCAGATATTAAATTTCCAATATTTGTTTCATCTATTTGTATATAATTTATTCCTTGAATACATTCTCCAAAAATCTTTTTTATTTTTTTAAAAGTTGTTTCTAAAAGATATGTTTCTTCTCCATACAATAAATATAAACTATTTAATTTTCCTTCTTTTAATTCTTCTTCTATATTCATTTATACCTCTATAATTTTTGTGAAAATTTTGATGAATGTGCATGACAAATTGCTGCTGCCATACTGTCTGTTGTATCATCTAACTTTGGTAGTTTTTCTACATTTAAAATAGATTTTACCATTTTTTGAACTTGAATTTTATCTGCTCTACCATAACCAGTTACTGCCTGTTTTATTTGAAGTGGAGTATATTCATATGTTGGTATATTATTTTTACATCCTACTATTAAAACAACTCCTCTTGCTTGAGCTACATTAATTGCTGTTTTTGCATTGTTGTTAAAAAACAACTCTTCAACTGATATTGCATCTGGTTTATATACATTTATTAATTCTGTTAAATCATCATAAATTTTTGTAAGTCTTATTGGAAACGAAACTCCAGCATTTGTAGTAACTGCTCCTGAACCTATTAATTTAAATTTATTTCCTTGATAATCTATTATACTATATCCAGTTATTGCATATCCTGGGTCTATTCCTAATATTCTCATTATTTACCTCTATTTTAATTTTGTATGTATAATTCTAAATATTTCTGCTACGCTCCACGCCTGAGCAAATGTACCTTTTGGCAAATTTGGCTGTTTTGAATCATAAAGTTCTGAAATACTTCCAATTGCTCCATCTTCTTTCATAGATTTTACAAATGTCTTATACGTAGTTTCTATAAATTTATTTATTTTTTCATCAATTTCTTTTTTAGCTAATTTATTTTTTTCTAATTTACTCATGTTGTTTAAAGCATTAAAATACAATCCTAATAACCATGGCCAAGTTATTCCTTGATGATAACTTGAATCACGTTTGAATGAATCACCTTCATATACATCTACATAGCCTTTTTCACCTTTTGCAAGTGTTCTTAATCCATATTTATTAAGTAATTTCTTCTCAACTGTTTCTATAACC
Organism: Clostridiales bacterium UBA1742; assembly: GCA_002314935.1. GTDB lineage: Bacteria > Bacillota > Clostridia > TANB77 > CAG-508 > CAG-452. Next base: position 10,387 of record DCHW01000008.1, read on the forward strand.
TGCTTTGCAACATCTGAATTTGGATCTAATACTGGATAACTTAAAGATAAAGCAAACAGCTGATTTGGTCTTGTTTTTGTATCGCCTAAAACATCAAATAAACATTTCTTTCTTGGATTGTAAAATTTTTCTTCAAAACTTTTTTTACATTTTATAGCTAATTCTTCATATTTTTTTGCATCCTTTTTGTTTCCAAACTTTGTGCTTAAAAATTCCATTATTTTTAAAGCATTATACCATAAAGCATTTACTTCTACTGTTTTTCCATTTCTTGGTGTAAAGCAATGGTTCGCATATTTTGCATCCATCCATGTGTTTTGCGTGTTTTCTGTGCCAGATGAAATTAATCCATCATTTTCTAGTCTAATGTTATTATCATCTATATCTATTCCTTTACAATAGCTATCTATTACTGAAATTAATTTATCATATATATTTGTTTCTACAAATTTATAATCACTTGTATATTTTAAATATTTATATACTTGCTCAAATAATAACAGTGAACTATCTACACTATTATATAATGGTCTATTATCATATCCTGAATATCCATTAGGAACTAATCCAAATTTAATATCCCTAATTGATGTAAGTAATACCTCTCTTGCTATTTTATATTTTTTTGTAATTAACAATAATCCTTCAAACGAAATCAAAGAATCTCTTCCCCAATCCAAAAACCAAGGATATCCCGCAATAATTGTATGTAATGCAAATCTAGGTCTATATACAATAAAATTATCTATAGCAATTGAAAAATCTCTTATTAATTCTCTTTTGGCTAATTCTTCTTTTGTTTCCTTGTCCATATCATTTTTCTTTGGTATAAGTTCTGTTTCATACATTAAGTTATTTATTCTTATTATTTCTTTGTTAATTATTTTCTTTACATTTACTTCTTCTATATTTTCTTCCAAAGAACATACAAAGCTAATTTCTTTACAAGATTTTTCTGGAATATCTATTTCATAACTTCCGTGGCACACTTAAATCTTCTTCAGGAAAAAAACCCCTTTTTTCTTCTTCTAAATAATACATATTCTTAAATGTATTATTATAATATTCAATATAATTACCCTCTGAAGCGTACATATATATTGGTGTATCCGAATTATTATCAACTTCAACTTTTACTTTTGTATCATCTGTTTTTTGTTTTATATTAAATTCATGGTTTGTAGTCATTGTATGAAAATCTCTATAATTTATTATAGGTGTTAATGTTAATTTAGCTTTTGTTCCATGATTTGTTATTTTATACAAAATGCATACTGTGTTTTTTCCATAATCCATACAAATTAATTTTTTTATTTCCACATTTTTTACTTTATATGAAAAAATAGGTATATATTCTTTTTCAAATTCTTCTAAATATTTGTATCCTTCTGAAATATAATTTTTACACATATTAGAATACAAATCATATTTTTTATTATCTATTTCAATACTTTCATCTATTTTAGACAATATTACAAATCTCCTAGCAGGAGGTGTTAAAGGAGCAACTAGTAACCCATGATATTTTCTAGTATTCATTCCTATAATTGTAGAAGAACTGTAGCCTCCTAAACCATTTGTAATAATCCATTCTTTTTCTATCATTTCCTTTAGTGATAAATCTTTTGTGTTTATTTTCATTTGTATTCCTCCAAACATCTTTTGCATTTTTTATAAATTATTTTTTTGTTATATATTTATTTCTTTTCTTTTTTCAAAAGTGCTTCTGCTTTTTTCTGGATTTTAAGATTTTCTTTTCTTGTTTCATCACTTTCTTTTATTGATTGTATTCTATCTTTATATTTATTACTAAACTTACTTAACTTCTTAGCTCTTTTATTTTCCTTTTTAGAAATAACTTTTACCTGTTTTTGCTTTTTAGTTTTTTTCTTTTTATTTGCATTCTTTAATTTTGAATTTAACATTATATACTGTTCATCATTATGCTTATCTTTAAATTTTAAATCAGAACATATTAATTCTATTATTTGTTTTGCTATTTCATCTGAATCATGTCTAATATATGTTTCTTGAGTAGTTGCTAAACTTGCCTTTAGCAAATAAACCCCTGTATTTCTTACTTTTCCAGCATTCATTTCAACAGTATCTGAACCGTTTAAATTATATTTTCTTAAATATTCTGGAATAATTTCTCCATTATCTGCAATACAAAAATCTATAATTCCATTTCCACTATGCTCTATTATTGCATTTATATGATCTGCAACATCATAATCATCAGTTTGTCCAGGTTCAGTCATAATATTTGAAACATATATTTTTAATCCTTTGCTTTCTCTAATTGTTTTTGCAACATTCTTTACTAATAAACTAGGTATAACATTTGTATAAAGGCTACCTGGTCCAATAACTATAGCATCAGCCTCTTTAATTGCATTTAAAACTCCTGGTGCCACCTTGCAATTTGATGGATTTAAGTATACTCTATTAATTTTAGTAACCTTTTCAAATACTGTTTCTGCTATTTTATCTTTCTCGTCTACTATCGTTCCATCTTGCAATTCTGCACATATTTTCATTTCATCTAATGTAACAGGTAAAACCTTTCCTGTCATACATAATATATTATTAGATTGTTCTACACATTTAGCAAAATCTCCACATATATGTTCCATTGCAGATAGATATAATTCACTAAAAGAAATTTCTTTAAATTTACCATCAAATTTAAAATTCATTATTTTTTCCATTTTAGTAGTATCATTTGCCAAAGCAATTATACTATTTTTTATATCTTCACTAGGTTTAATTTTTAATTCTTTTCTTGAAGCTATTTGTTTTTTTCCATAATCTGATACAGATACAATTGCAGTAATATTATTAGTATATTTTTTTAGTCCTTTTAATACATTATTTAATCCATTACCTCCACCTATTACTACAATATTTGGTCCTTTAATATTATTTTCCATATTGTTTTTATCAAATTTTGTAAGTCCAGATTTATTACCTTCGATTAAAAGTTCTAAATTTCTTTTTTGTATAAAAACAATTCCTACAACAAAAAATACAAAACCAATTACAAATGAAAGTATAATCTCAGCTAATTCTTTTAATCCCAACTCATTTGAAACAAATATTTTTGAAAATCCAAAACAAACTAAAAAAGCACCTAAAATCATAAGAAAAATCCATCTTTTAACTTTAGTTGTATTTTTTAACCATTTAAAAAAATTTTTCATATTAATCTTCTCCTAAAATCTCAAATTCTAAATTTATTTCTACATTATATTTTTCATAAACTTTTTGTTTTATAATTTTAACAAGTCCTAAAACATCTTTTGCAGTTGCATTTCCTGTATTTACGATAAAACCAGCATGTTTATTAGATACACATGCACCTCCCACATTATACCCTTTCAAATTACATTTGTCTATAAGCTCTGCAGTTATAAAACCGATTTTCTCTTTTAAAAGCACTTCCTGCACTTGGCATATCAATTGGTTGTTTTTGTTTTCTTGAGTTCATGTTTTCATCCATTTTCAATTTAATTTCTTCTTTATTTCCCTTGCTTAATTTTAATACTGCAGAAATTACTATTTCCTTTTTGTTTTTTGCAAATCTACTAATTCTATATCCAAATTCATTTTCTTCGTTACCTATAGTTTTAATCTCTAAGTTTTCATCTAAATATGTTACTTTATCTATTATATCCTTCATTTCCATTCCATAGGCACCTGCATTCATTCGAATTGCTCCACCTAAAGCACCTGGAATTCCCGTTGCAAATTCTAATCCTGTAAGTTCGTTATTTAATGCTATATTTGATAATTTTGATAACAATGCACCTGCTTCTGCTTTTATTTTAATTTCATCAACAATTTCGATATTTTTAAAATCTAATTTAATTGTTATTCCTCTTATTCCGTCCATCTTTTACTAAAACATTACTTCCATTTCCAATAATTGTTACTGGAACATTATTATCTTTTGCAATTTTTAAAATAAATTTTAATTCTTCTATATTATTTACTTTTATAAAAACATCAGCATTTCCACCTATTTTAAAAGTTGTATGTTTACACATAGGTTCATTTCTAAAAACTCTATCTGTACTTATTTTTTCTAATAATTTATTATAGATTTCTTCCATAATTCTCCTTAAAATTTATTAAATTTCTTCTTGGAAATTCTATCATTTTTTTTATAAAAATTCAATGTTTTATTATATAAATTTAAAAGCAAGGATTTAATTTATCCTTGCTCTGTTTCATAAATATTTTTATTGTTTTGTACCATTTACATACTTTATAGTATTAATTAAATTTCCAGAATCTGCATCGTAATATTCTATTGTTGCATTTTTTACCCCCCATGGTTCTTTGTTTAAACTTGTTGTACCTGATTCTATATATACTTTTATTGTTAAGTCATCTCTTATTGGTTTTTGTTCTAACGATTTTCCAAAAAATACATTTTCATTTAATACTGTACATGGATTTCCTTTACTTCCAAATGTTAATTCCTTTAAACTTGAACATCCATCAAATGCATTTCTATCATAATAACTAGTACCATTTGTTACATTTTTTAATATTGCTGTTTCTAATGAGCTACATCCTTCAAATGCATATCCTCCTAGTGTTATGCAATTTTTACTAGAAGTTTCTATATTTGTTATACTTGTACAATCTTCAAATGCAGATTCTCCTATTGTTGTAACATTTTCTGGTATACTATTTATTTTTAAGTTTGTGCAACCCTTAAATGCTCTATTTCCTATTGAAATTATATTTTCAGGTAATTTTGTTAATTCTAATGATGTACATCCTTCAAATGCTCCTGCTTTGATTACTGTTATCACTTCTGAATTTGGAATTTCACTAAAATTTATTTCTGTATTTCCTTTGTATCTTTGTCCCAAAATTTCATTAACAAGTACTCCTGTTCCTGCATCGTAATATTCTATTGTTGCATTTGTTGCTCCCCACGATTCTTTAGCTAAGTTTGTTGTACCTGATTCTATATATACTTTTATTGTTAAGTCATCTCTTATTGGTTTTTGTTCTGACGATGTTCCAAAAAATACATTTCCATTTAATACTGTACATGGATTTCCTTTACTTCCAAATGTTAATTCCTTTAAACTTGAACATCCATCAAATGCATTTCTATCATAATAACTAGTACCATTTGTTACATTTTTTAATATTGCTGTTTCTAATGAGCTACATCCTTCAAATGCATATCCTCCTAGTGTTATGCAATTTTTACTAGAAGTTTCTATATTTGTTATACTTGTACAATCTTCAAAAGCAGATTCTCCTATTGTTGTAACATTTTCTGGTATACTATTTATTTTTAAGTTTGTGCAACCCTTAAATGCTCTATTTCCTATCTTAACTACTTTTTTTCCTAATAACACCCTTGTAATTGTTGTTATATTTGTTATTGTACCACTATATGTTGATGAACCTACTTCTGTTTCTGCTGTCACAAATATGTTTTCTGTGCTACCTTCCGTATAATAAATTACTGTTTCATCTGATTCAAATACTGCTGTATATTCTGCATCGCCTACTACTTTTATTGTTTGGCTAGGGTTTGTTGATATTTCTTTTCCATCTTTTAACCATTTTGAAAATTCAAATTCAACTTTTTGCTCTCCTACTGTCAATTCCTTTGGTAATGCTGTTACAGTTATTGTATCATTTACTTTTACTTCAATTGGTATATCTATATTTTCTCCTTGTATTTCTCCTTCTCCCTGAATTTTAAATGTTATTGTTGCTTTAACAGATTGTACCTCTAATCCTACTTCACTAGCCCATTCTTCTTCTTTTTTATTTCCACTATACATATACCATAACTCATTATCTTTTATTATAAATTTTCCGTCATACTTGTTATCAAAACTTTTTATACATTTTTC
>DCHW01000039.1 GCA_002314935.1 Clostridiales bacterium UBA1742
TATATACAGTTTTCGAACCTTATGATGAAAAAATGGAAAGTATTCATTTTGGACCATTTACTTATGATAATAAATCTAGAGAATTAAAAAAAGAAAAAGAAGATGATCCAAGTAAGATGGAAAAATATTATTGTAAAATAAAATGGAATAGCATAGAAGAAGATTTAAAAGAATTTAAAAATAAAAGATTTTTATTAGCGAAAGAAAATGCATCTAAAAAGAAATAATTAATAAAAATATCATATCGTTATGATATGATATTTTTATTTTTTAAATTTATTAAATGAATGACTCTTGGTCGATTATATCTTTGTACAATAATACATATTGTTTCTATAATTAAACAAATGAATGTAGTAATGATAAATATAATTGGTTGTCCATATGGAATAATTAGGAATAGTGGAAGTAATGCTTCAAGAAACATTAATTCATGAACTATTTCAGCTTGACACATTGAAGAAGCAATTTGTTCTAAAGTATTGTTCTTTATATCAAAAAAACTTTTATCATAAGTAGGAAGTAACTTTTTCCATTTTTTAACATTTAATAGCTGATATATTTTTTGTTCAAATGGATGAGATTGAAACCATTTTAATTGATAGTTTATATTATTATGATATTTTAAATTGATAAATGATCCAGTTAATGGTCTAATGCAAGAATGATAATAAGTAACAAGTAAAGTAATTCCAATGAACTCTATTGTATTATTATCTATAATGAAAGAAGAAATATAAAAACTAATAGAAATTAAACCAAAAATAATTATTACATAAACCATCCATTTTTTTAAATTCATAGTATTCCCTCATAAACTTATCTTATTATAGCATGAAATTGTAAATGGTATAATTCTTTTTACATTTTATATTAATAATATTGTATTATTCAGTATTATTGTTATAATAATGATAGATGGGGGATTTAATTTATGAAAAAAATAATATTTTGTATTTTTGTTTTATTTATCATATTATCTTTATCTTCTTGTGAGAATAAGGATGGATTAATTATTAAAAATAATGAAGTTGTTTCAATAATTAATAAAAATAAAACTGAAGTTGTTATTCCAGATGGTGTTGTTACAATTAAAGAAGGTGCTTTTCAAAATTGTAATAAATTAGAGAAAGTTATACTATCTGATACTGTAATTATAATAGAAGATAGTGCATTCTTTCAATGTGAAAAACTAAAAGAGGTTACTCTATCATCTTCTTTAAAAGAAATTGGAAATAGTGCTTTTTATGGTTGTACTTCACTAGAAGAAATCATTATTCCTGATAGTGTTGAATATATTGATCATTTTGCTTTTGAAAATTGTGAGAAATTAAAAAATGTTCAATTATCTAAAAGCTTAACTGCTATTACAAAAGGTAGCTTTGAAAATTGTGGCATTGAAAGTATTGTAATTCCTGATGGAGTAAAAGAAATTGAAGATTATGCCTTTAATGATTGTAATAATTTGTTAATAATGAATATTCCTTCTTCCATTACAAACATTGGAATGCAAGGAATTAATTGTAAGAATCTAACATATATGGAATATGAAGGAGCTTATTATTTAGGAAATAATGTAAATCCATATCATGCTTTGATTGATACAAGAGATGATATAGAAGAAGTTAATATTCATAAAGATTGTAAAATAATTGGAGCTTTAGCGTTTTCTTGTACGGATATTACAAGTGTTGCTATTCCTGATGGAATATTAACAATTGGTGAATGTGCATTTTTAGAGTGTTTAAAATTATCTGATGTAACAATTGCTAGTAGTGTTAAATCTATAAAATATTCAGCTTTTGGACAGTGCGAAAGTTTAAAACAAATTGTAATCCCTGATAGGGTAGAAGATTTTGAAGATTCAATATTTATAAATTGTAAAAGATTAGAAAATGTTACTTTACCATCTAAAATTACTCGTTTGGGTGGAGGAATGTTTTATGGTTGCTATGCTTTAACAACAGTCACTTTGCCACAAGGCTTAACAAGCATTGGTGAAAAAGTATTTTGTGATTGTGGAATAAATACGATTGAAATTCCAGAAGGTGTTGAAACAATTGATTATGGTTGCTTCTTAGATTGTGCTGCATTAACTTCAATTACTCTACCTGCTACTTTACAAAGTATTGAACCTGGTATTACTGCTGGCTGTACAAAATTAAAAGATATTTATTATTATGGTACAAAGACACAATGGGAAAGTATGAAAAAAGAAGATTATTGGCAAGGATATGCTAAAAATTATACAATTCATTGTAGTGATGGTGATATAAAATAAATAATTAAGGTAATGTGAAATGAATTCTTTTCACATTACCTTTTTTTATTTTAGATTAATTAATAGTTGAAATCAAAAATATAAGAATAAATAGTATATTTTTATTAATTATGATATAATTTTAGTGATAGGAAAAATATTCTAAATTAAAATAATGTTAATAGACAAATTGTAATTTAATACAATTTGTCGTTCTGTTGTAAGTATAATTAATATAGAATATATAAAGATTAGAGAGGTGTTTTATGCAAAATAATAACAATATTAATGATAGTGAAGCTTTAAAGTATTTATTAGAATGTGGAATGGAAAAAGAAGATGCCTTGGAATTTATTGATGTATGGGGACTATATACTTTTCCAGAAGATAAAGAAGATAAAAAAGATAAAAAAAATGAAAAATATGAAGAATATCAAAATTATAAAAGAGATGTAAAAGATAGAATATACTTTACAACTGCTGAAATGGAAGAATACTTCCAGAGGAATAAAGATTTTTTAATATATAATAATATTTGGCATAATAAGGAAGAATTAGCTAAATATAATGAAGAACATAATATAGATCGTAATATTGAAAAAATTACTCCTCTAAGCGAAATTCATAAAGATGGATTTACTCTTTATCCATATACTATTGATGATAAGTTAAAAGGTGAGAGTTTAATATTAGAAGGTGATCCTGCATATCCAGTTGACGAGAATATTAAAACTTTGCATACTGATGATGATATAAAATACATGAATGAAATTAATTCTCTTTCAGAAACAGAAAAAGAGGAAAAGTTTTATAATAAGAATTATAAATTAGAACCATTTAATAAGAATGAAAAGATACTTTTTGAAAGTTTATGTAAAGATAATTGTAGAGAAAAAAGTGTTAAGAATCCTGATGGTACTATAACTACTAAAAAAGTTGTCTCTGAATTAAATAGTATTCCATTTAAAAAAGTTCGTACTCAATTAGTATACGATAAACTATATAAAATGTATAGTGAAGGAATAGATATTAATATTGATATAGTAAAACAAGTACAAGCAGATGTTTCTGCAAAAATAGATTATGAATTAAGAAAAGAAAATAAATATTTTTCTTTACCAGAAAATGGAACTATAAGCTTAATAGCTAAAGAATATGGATTTTTGGAATCTTGTGATGAAATATTGACTAACGTTAATGCACCTAAAACCCTTATTGATGTTGTTATGTCAGGACATGCAAGACCATCAGATTTTGTTAATACGGAAAATGCAAATGGGTATGGAAATATTAGAAACGCTTGTCGTGATCTTTTGATAGATTATCCAGGTGTATTAGATGGTGCTCCATACTGGATTCGTAATGTTAAGGATAAATATAAGAAACTTGGAGAAGACTTAGAAAACGCACATTCAGATAGGGCTTTAACAGATACGCAAATTGAACGTGCTCTTAATACTTTAACATTAGTCAAGATGAAATATAACAATCACGGCTTTTTCCATAGATTATTCCATGCTTATTCGTATCTTACAATGGATTCACAAGTTGATTTAGTGAAAAAAAGATTAAAAAAGGAAGGTGTAACGGAAGATCAAATTAATGACTTTTTAAAGAAAGATGTTAATGGTACTCCAATCGTAAGTAGACAAACTTTATATGATGCTTTAAAAGCAAAACAAGAAGAGAAAAATTTTAGAATGAATAAATTATTGTTCGATCTAAAAGCCTTAGGATATAAAAAGGAAGATTTTGAAGAAAATAATAAGGATGAAAAGAAAAAGGTTGCAAAGAATGATCCTAATGAAAAAACACAGAAGCAAAAAGAATTGGAAAAATTTCAAAAAGCTCTAGATTTATCTAATAAGAAAGATTCTCAAAAGAAAGAAAATTTATCTAACGAAGAAAAACCATCTAATGAAGAAATTAAAGAAAAAACAGATGCTCTTTTAAATAAGACTAGTTATTTAACAAAACACGAATTGCTTGAAGCTAAAAGAGAAAGAGTTACAACAAAAGAAAAACTTAAATCCTATAATAAAACTAAAGATATTGATAAAAATAAATACGACTCTGCAATGGCTTTAATTAAAAATGAAAAACTTGAAATTGAAAAGAAAGATTTGGAACCAAAAGTAAACGGAGCAAAAAAGAATTATGACGAAAAATTAAAAGCATACAATGAATTGGAAAAAGAACTTATGAATAAAACAGATATACAAGATTTAAAAGATATTAACCCTGAAAATCTTGATAACTTTTTAAAAAATAATGATGCTATTAAAAAATTGTATAGTGCAAAAATAAAGAATATATTCAAGGACGATCCTAATTTTGAAAAAAATTATAAAAAAGCAAGAAATAAAAAAGATGAGGCATCAAAGAAATATGAGTCTATTAATAAAAAATATAATAAAATTGTTTCAGATATTTCTAATAATAATACGAAAAGTAAGGAATATGCAAAGGAAGCTGAAAAATTATCAAATAAATTAAATGATGCCAATTATATTAAAGATAGAACTCTTTCAACAAAGATTTTAATTGATGCTTTTAGTAGACAACCTAAAATTAACAAAGCTTATGAGAAAAGATTAGAAGAAGATAAAAAAATTCAAAAAGAATGGGAAAAAATTCTAGAAGAACAGAAAAAGAAAAAAGGTATTCAATTGAATGAAAATAATAAATCTGAAGAAAATATTAAACCTGAAAATAATATTAAACCTGAAGAAAATATTAAACCTGAAGAAAATAATAAACAAGAGGAAAATATTGTATTTAACAAAAATATTAAATTAGAAGAAAAAGTAATATCTGATTATAATCTTTTATATAATAAAAATTATGATGATGATGAAAAAATTGTTGTACCAGAGGTGGAATTTGAAGGTATTGATATTTTACATTTGAAACGCTTTGATGAAAATTTAACTAATTTTCAGAAAAAAATTGTTGTTGATAATTATAAAAATTGTAAAAATATTCAAAAAGAATATGATGCAATTCCAGAGGAACTTGATGATGATGAACCTGAAATTATCATTAAAAAATGGCAAGATGAATTAGTTGAACCTGAACCTACTGAAGAAGAAAAAAATCAAAAACTTCAAGAATTATTAAAATATACATTAGAAGAGCAAAAGAAACCAAAAGTTCAACCTAAATTTAATAATCTTTCATTTGAACCTTCAAAACAAACAAATATACAGATTAATAAAAAAGAAAAAGTTGGACTATATGAGAAAAAAGATGTGGGAGTGAATGATCCTAAATAATAATCAAAAAGAATATATCATAGCAATCACTATGATATATTCTTTTTTTGATTATTTAAACAAGCATAAAATTTAATTTATTTTATTCATCTCCAGTAGGATTTTGAATTGAGTAACCGATGTTTGTTAAATGGTCAGCAACTCTTTCAATTTCTGTTATGATAGAAGAAACATATGGAGTTAATTCGTCACTGACTTCTTTAGCTGTAATTCTTTTATAGTGATTCGTATAATAGATTTTTTTAAAGTCATCCGTGTGATCTTCTAATTTATGTAATTCAGTTAAATTATCTGGATTAGAATCTTCAAAAACTTGTTTTGCTATGCCAAACATTTTATTAATGATTGAATTCATTAAAATAAATTCATCTTTTGTTATTTGAGGGAATTCAATTCCATCATTTTTCATTTCCTTAGCCATTTCAAAAAAGTTATATGCATGGTCACCAATACGTTCAATATCATTAATAACATGAAAATAGGAACCTGCTACTCTTTCCTCATCAGATGGTAACTTATTGGATAAGGCAATTAAGAACGTAGTAATTCGTATATTTAAATAGTCAATTGTATTTTCAATTTCTTCTATTTGATTATCATCTACTTTATCTAGATTGATTAATTTGTGGAAAGCATAATCATAATTGATTTCTGCTAATTCATACATATTGATAATTTCTTTTTTTACTTGCATCATAGCAATAAAAGGGGTTTTTAATAATTTATCATCAATATACTTAATTGATTTTTCCATTTTATCTGTCTCTTTATCTTTAATTAATTTAGATACTAAATTAATTAATGGTTTTAAGAATGGTATTAATAATGGCATAAATATTACATTATATAGTACTGTAAACATTGCAATTGGAAATTCATCACTTCCGTTTACCGCAAAAATATGTAAAAAGCTGGTAATTGAATCTTCAAATATTAATAAAATAATTAACATTATAACTGAAGTAATTGTTCTCATTAGAAAAGCTGTAACAGCAGTTCTTTTACCATTGACATTTCCACCTAAACAAGAAAGAAGTGTTGTTGCAACAGTGCCTAGTGTTGCTCCTAGTGCAATATACAATGCACTACCTAAACCGAGTGCACCACCACCTACCATTGCTATTACAATAGAAGTAACTGCACTACTAGATTGAATAATTGCTGTGATGAGAACACCTAAAATAAATAGAATAGCTCCATAATTAATATTTGAAAATATTGTTTGGCATCCTTGTGTAATATCAGGGTTTTTAAAAGCATCTTTCATTACTGCAAGACCAAAGAATAACATTCCAAGTCCAAGTAAAATTTCACCAATATTATTTATCTTTTCACCTTTAAGAAATATGAGTATTGTTCCTATAAATGAAAATAGAAGTAAATATAATGATATAGATAAAGATGAGAAAGAAGCAAGAATACCGGTTACTGTTGTACCAATATAACCACCTAACATAATAGATAGACCTTGATAAATAGTCATAACACCGGCATTGATAAAACCGATAACCATTGTGCTTGTGGCATCACTAGATTGGATAACCGCTGTAACAGATGTACCAATTCCTAAACTTACAAGAGGACTATCTTGTGTCTTTTTAAAGAAGTTTTTTAATCCTTTTCCAGCTATTTTCTTTAATCCGTTTCCCATTAACCTCATACCTAATAATAAAATGGATATACCAGTTAATAGATAAATAATTGCTTTAATTAAATCGTTGTTCATATTATTTATTCTCCTTATTTCAATTGTACTATATTATAATGTAAACATAAAGTAATAATCTTAAATGTATTAGGAATACATTGATAAAAATTATTGTTCTTTAAATTTTTCAAATTGTTTTTTTGCATAAGCTATTAAATCTTTACGTGTTTCTGAATTTGTAATTTTCATTAAATCATCAATCTTTGATTTAATGATTTCATCTGATAAATTTTTAATTGATGAGATTTCTTTATTGGATTTATTACGTGCAATTAAAATCATGATGTCAAAAAGATCAATAGGAATATTATCAAGAGTTGTTCCACCGTTATAAGCTTTAGAAATGATACGCCAACTTAATACGCTTGAATTGGTTAATTTTTTAATTTCTTTTAATAAAGGTGCATTAATTCGATATACGTAATTATCAATCATCGAAGATAACATTGCATAGAATTTAGAAAAATAATTATTCCAGTTATTTTTTATACATACATCACAAACAGTTTTTATAAGCTTAGTACATTCATTTTTATTTCCATCTTTTAAATAGATAAAAGCGAGTAAGAAATCAAACATTATATTTAATGGCTCTATTTTATTAATGTAAGAAGATTTATTTAAAGTAGAAAGTATGCCAACAGTTTGTTTAGAAAGTGGCATCATATTGATGATATTACTAAGAGTCATAATATACTGATAATATGCTAATGATTGATAAGATAATTCATCAATATTAATTTCGGGCAAATGTTTAGAATCCCAAGATAAATGATATATTAATCCAGCATATATAAGTTTATAATCTTCTTTATTATAAATCGCATTATCAATTAGTTTATTAAGAATTTGGATTGTAGAATTAAACTCACCTGCTAATTGTAATAACATTGTATTATAAGCAATTGTAACATAAGCACCAAATTTTACATGTAATTCCATTGTAGAATTAATTATTTGTTGACACAAAATGAGGCTATCTTCATATTTTGCTTCTAAATATAAAATTTGTGCATATCTAAGATTATCTTCCTCATCTGTTAAAACATTCGTTGATGAATATAAGTCAGAAAATATAAATAATGGGAAACGATAATTTTCTATAAGTTTATTATGCTTACCTTTCTTAGTTCTACCATCAATAGGTTTTGTTGCATTGAAAGGAATAAGCCACATTTTCCCTACTTGCTTTGCACCAGATATCTTTCCCATGCTACATAGATTTTGAATAGCTCTAGTTGAAATGCCCCATTGCTCAGAACATTGTTTAGGTGTTATATATTCCATAAAAATCTCCTTTATTATAATTATTTTATAATATATAAAAAAATAATTCAATATATTTCGCATTAACGAATGATATTAATGAAATATTATGTTATAATCTTATAGTAATATTTAGTAATAAAAGGAGAAGAATTATGTTTAGTAAAAAATTATTATCAAAAATTTTAACAATTGGATTA
>DCHW01000058.1 GCA_002314935.1 Clostridiales bacterium UBA1742
CGAATCTGACTGTTCCGACCAAAAATTAAATAATATAGGTAGAATATAAAACTATTAATGTTAAGTTGTTAAATATGATTATTTTGAAGAACAATCAATATCATAAAAAGCTAAAAATTCTTTTAAACTAACATATAACCCTTTTTTCTTTAAACCATCAATTCTTTGATTATAAAGATATGTTAGTGCAGGTTTTCTCTCTCTATCTATACCAAGATGTAATAATCTATGGCAATGCGGACATAGTGGAATATAATTTTCGATTACTTCAATACTGTTTTCAAATTCATTGCTAAATTCTACTGGTATCAGATGGTGAATCTCTAAAAAGTTCTTTTCGTTTTCTTTAGATGTGAAATAAATACATGAATTGAGGCTTTCTAATTCACATTTAAAATCCCCTCTGTCTTTTGCCATTCTTTTCAAAATATCGCTTGTATCTCGTAAAACTTTTTCTGTTTTAGTGGTTGTATCATCAATTTTTTCGAGTGAAGGCAAAATCTTTCTTTTCTTAGGTTCTGCCAAACCAAGTTCTTCATTTAATACTGAATCAATATTTTTGCTAAAAATTGCTTCATTGCAAATAATTTCGAACACATCAAAATGCTCTTTCACGAATTTTTCTATAATTGGTTTATTAATGTGAGTAAAGCGGCTGCAAATAGAACATATATTATCTAACAAAATTAGAGCATCTGTATTAGCATACATTAGCATTTCATAAGTAACATATAAAGTTTTGACATCGTCATAAAAAGAAGATGGAGAATATTGACCCGAAGAAACGAACTTCCATCCAATCAAATCTTTAGAATCGTTTTTCTTCGCTTTTAAATATTCTTTGTATACATAATCTGATAATTGCTTTTTCTCTGTTTCTGTAGAATTTTTATATAGAGAAATAAAATCTTTATCTTTATAAAAGCTTAAAATCCAAAAAGCATCTAAATCAAATAAAGTTTTTCTTGCTGCATCTCCTTCTTCTGCGAAGCCCTTTTCTTTTAACAGCAATATTTCAAATGATTGTTTAATATATGAATAATTTAAACCATTATCTTGAAGTTTTTGTATTACTTGATTAGTTTGTTTGATAATATAATTAGGTTTTAAGTTAAAATAAGAATTTAATACAAAGTAATAAATCAAAATCCAAATATCGTTTTTTGAAAAAAGAGAGCGGTTTTCTTTGATTTTATTAACCAAGTCAGAGAAGGCTGCTCCTTTTGCAGTTAATCCATAAAAACTTTTATATTTTCTAAATAACTTTGACTGTTGCATTCTTACAGTCATTTGCTTAACTCTTTGTTCGTTATTCTCAGGATACACTTCCCATGTTTTCCTATCTTTATTGTCATATAATTTAAATTTTCCAAAAACATCTAAAAACGATGATAATGTTCGGAAATTTACATTAATATGCCAGAAAGTTTTACCAGACTTTTTTCCGCTTGTACTTTGATATTCATCAACATATTTCGGATTTTTATTTTGCTCTAAATAATATTCTAAAATACTAAGACTCATTATCTACCTCACATATATATAATATCTCTTTATGATTACTCATATCAGTTTTTCCCGAATTAAATGCGGGATATTTTATTTTTTTAACTATAACATTACCTTTTTTCTTTAAAGAATCCAAAATTTGACCAGGAGAAATTGTATTAACAGAAGATATACTGCCAGCTTTATATGTATTACTATAAGAAACAATAATTAATTTGCATTTAAGATTTTTAATTAATTCGTCAAACAATTGGGGGGCTTTTTTTCTACAATAATTGCTTTTCAACTCATTTCTTTTGAATTTCATAGAGTTGCCTTCAAATACGGTAGGTTTATTCCATCTCGCTAAATTTTCTAATACGTGATAAAAATTAACATATTGTCTAGCGTTATAAGGCGGATCAAGATAAACAATATCTGCATTTATTTTTTTTGACAATAAATTAGCATCGGAATTATATATAATACCAGGAGTAATATTAGAATCTATTTCAATGGGTTTTAAAATAAAGTTTTTATCCAACGGTTTTGTTTTTAAAAAAGATTCGTAATGACCGACAGTATTTGCGATTTTATCGCATGAATAAATTAGGCAAGATATTAAATAGAAATATTCTCTTTTATTTAATTTATTTTTATTAGTTTCTATTTCATCTCTTATATAACCAATTTTTTTTGCATCATTTATAGAAAAATATTTATTTCCGTATGTTTTCGAAAAATAATTATCTTGTAAACGTTTAGAATTGATTGAATTAAATTTAGAAATTAATTTGTCAATTTTACTTAAACTCATTTTTTCTTTCCCGAGTAAAGCTTTATAAACAACATAATTTGAATATAGTAAATCGTTTACAATAGTTTTGTATCCTTTTTGCGCAAAATAATAAGCAACCACACCTGTACCAGCAAACAAATCAACAAAAGAAGACCCGTCTTTAAAATGATATTTTTCAACCTCTTTATTAATATATTCAAGAAGTTTTGTTTTACATCCTATATATCGTCTATTATTAATTTTCATTTTATGTAATTCTTGTTGCATATAAGAATCTCTTTTTCTTCACAGTCTCTCTCTATTTTGTTATAACTGGCGCTTCTATAATTATATTTTATGTGGTGAATAGAAATATAACGTGATCTCTTTTTGCTCCAATAGCAAAGGGGCTCGTTGATTTTATTTTTTTTGCTAATTACATTTGAAAGCGCGAAAGATTTTTTATTTTTAATTAGATAATCAATTAAATCCAATAAACTGTGTTCAGAATCGTTATTCCATCCAACGTTATAGACCGCATCACCCAAAAGATAAGGAGGGTCCATATAAATAAAATCTGCTTTTTTAATTAGTTTAATTAAATTCTCGCTTCTAAAATCTGCACAAATAAATTGCGCAGTAATTTTTTTAATTTTTTCTGAATATTGTTTAATTTTTAAAACATTATTTTTGTTTAAATCAGTTTTACCAACCGGAAGATTGAATTGTCCATCAGAGTTAAATCTAAGATCGTTATTAAAACCATAGACCATCAACAAATATAACATTGTTAATGCTTCATCTGTATTTTTGTTTTTTAAAGAATTGTAATCTTTTCTCAAAATATAAAAACCTTTTTTGTTGTAATCTTTTAATCCGTTATTATCATTTTTATTTTTGCATTGGTTTCTATAGATTTTATATCCATATTTATATGAACAAGATAGATTATATTTTTTGATGAGTCGTTCGCAGTTTCTTAAAAATAAGTCAACATTAATTCTAGAGAGATAAACAAGTAAATTTATAACAAATTGATTATTATCAACAAAAATTATTTTTTTTGCATTTGTATTAATGCCGACGGTTGCACCGCCACAAAACAAATCAATCATACAATCGATTTGTTTTGGAAAAAACTTAGAGATTTGAGGAAAAATCCTAAGTTTATTCCCTGTATAATTTAATGGAGATTTAATATATTGGCAATCCACTTTTTTCATATTAAATAGTCAAGAATGAGTTTACCATTTTTTCTTATAAACTTCATACTATTTTATATTCAATAAAAAATATGAATCGCTATTTAATAAACAAACGTCTGTGTAGCGTTAATCCCTTCTGCGCCAGTAGAGACATCTAAACTAAAGCTTGTTAATAATAAATTAGAGTTATATGTTCTTACTAGATTATATTTATCACCTTCGTTAGTGTGGTCATAAGTAATAGTAAGAACATTATTCTCTAATTTATATACATATAAATCTTTATGTTCATCATCAAAGTATTTAGTAAAGTTTGTTTTTGTTAATGCTAATACGACTTGTTCTAAAGTAGCAGGATATAACTCTGTTTCTAATTGATCATACCATTCACCAATTATTTCTGATTCAATATCATTTTCTCCAGGATTAGA
>DCHW01000050.1 GCA_002314935.1 Clostridiales bacterium UBA1742
ACATATGTTTGACTAACCTTCAAAATTACTAGTTTTTTTTAAGTATATTTTGTTGACTTCATTTTTTTTATCATATATACTATAAATGTATAAAATATGATAAAAAATACGAAAGAGGAGAAAAAAATGCAAGAAAGATTACTTTTAAAGACACATAAAAAAACTTTGTGTATTTTAATTCTTTTTGTTCTAATATATATATGTATGGGAGTAATAAATAAAACATCTTTAGTTAGTTATGCAACAACATATACATATAATATTTCTTCAAATGATTTACCGGCTGATTTTGATAGCAAATATCCTGGATACAGAAGTTTATTAGAAAGTTTGGTAAGTTCACATCCAAATTGGAAAGTTAAACTTATGGAAACTGGATTAGAATGGGATTCTGTAATTAATAATGAATATCAAGGACATGGGGGATCACCTAAAAATCTTGTCCCAAGTGATTATTCAGAAGGTTGGATTTGTTCAATTTGTGGACATACTGCTTATGATAATGGAAATTGGTGCTGTGCTTCAAGAGCAGCAATTGAATATACAATGGATCCAAGAAATACTTTAAACGATCAAAATGTTTTTCAATATTTAGAATTAATAAATGATACAAATATAACAAAAGATCAGGTTGCTTCAATGGCATGCCAAATTTCATATTTAAATAGCCAAAATTTAATTGATGCAATATATGAAGTTGCAAACGAATATAATATTAATCCGTTTTATATTATAGGTAAAATTTTGCAAGAACAAGGAAGCAATGGAAGTATATTATGTTCAGGAAATGGATATAATGGAAACTATGTTGGATACTATAACTTATTTAATGTAGGCGCTTCTGGAAATACAAACGAAGAAGTTATAATGAATGGATTAAAAAGAGCATATAATAAAGGTTGGGATACTCCACAAAAAGCTATAATGGGTGGATTAAATCTAATAGTTAATAATTATATAAAATACGGACAAGACACACTATATTTTCAAAAATTTAATGTTGTATCCTCTCCATATTATTCAAACCAATATGCTCAAAATGTATTAGATTCAAAAAGTATAGGAACTACATTAAGAAAATATTATAATAATTCAAATTTATTAGATAATAGCTTTACTTTTAAAGTTCCATTATATTTAAATATGCCAACTACAGCGTGTATACCACCATTAGAACAAAATGAAGCAACAAGTGGAGAGTTAGTATATATAAATGCAAATGGAGGTTTAGCTTTAAAAGATGCACCAGCAGGAAATCTTATTACATATATTGCACAAAATACAGAAGTATTAGTTATAAAAAGAGCAACAGAAAAGGTAAGTGGATATTATTGGGATAGAGTTTCTACACCAAAAGGAATTGGATATATGGCAAGAGAAGCAGCTGATGGAAGTAAAACATATTTAATGCCTGTAAATACAACACCAAATATAGATGTTACAAATAATAATAATTATTCTACTCCAAATGAAGATGGAATTATTAAAACAGAACCAAATACAACAGTAAATAAATTAAAAGAAACATATTCAAATTGTGTAATTATAAATAAAGATGGAACAGAAATAACTGGTGATACATTAGTTGGAACAGGAGCTAAAATAAAAATAGACGGAGTTGAAAAGTATACTGTAGTAAAACTTGGAGATGCTAATGGAGATGGAAAAATAACTGCATCAGATTATGTAAAAATAAAAAATCATATAATGAATGTTACAGTACTTGATAATGTATTAAAAAGTGGAGCAGATGTAAATAAAGATGGAAATGTTACACCTGCAGATTATGTACAAATAAAAAATCATATAATGAAAATTAATAATATTACATTATAAAAAAGAGAGGTTATTTATGAAAACAAAAATATTAAGAAATTTATTTACATTATTTTTTACAGTTCTAATAATGTTTATTTTATCTACTAAAATACAAGCTTCTAGTATGAGTGTTAGTGCATCAAAATATACTGTATCTCCTGGAGAATCATTTACCGTTACTGTTAGCGTAAGCAATGGTGCTGGATCTATAAATGTAAGTGCTTCAAATGGAAGTGTTAGTTCATCAAGTGCATGGATTGACAATTCTTCAGCTTCTTTTACATGTACAGCTGGATCTTCTGGTAGTGTAAAAGTAAGTGTAACAGGAAATTTTGCAGACTATACCACAGGTGAAGATGAAGCAACTAAATACGGTTCAGCCACAGTTACAATACAAAGTGAGAGTTCCTCTTCGGAATCTTCAGGAACATCTAGTAATTCAGGTGGAAGTTCAAACTCATCATCAACTTCAAACAAGTCAACAAATAAATCAACTACAAATAATACAACA
Source organism: Clostridiales bacterium UBA1742 (assembly GCA_002314935.1). Lineage (GTDB taxonomy): Bacteria > Bacillota > Clostridia > TANB77 > CAG-508 > CAG-452. The sequence goes on from DCHW01000050.1 coordinate 2,330, forward strand.
AAGAAAACTGAAACAGAAGTAAAAAAATCAAATGATGTAACACTTTCAGCATTATCTTTAGAATTAGAAGGAGTTACTTTTGAACCAGAATTTGCAAAAGATGTTTTAGAATATACTGTAACAGTGCCAAATGAAATAACAACATTTGAGGTATATGCAACACCTTCAGATTCAAAAGCTTCAGTAGAAGTAGCTGGAAATACTGATTTTCAAATTGGTGATAACACATTAACAATTAAGGTTACAGCAGAAGATGGAACAATTCAAACATATACAATAAAGGTAAAAAGAGAAAGAGAAAAATTAGCATTAAAAACATTAGTTATTAAATATGAAGATGAAAATGGAAATGTTTTTGAATTACCATTAAATCCTTCTTTTATTTCTAATATATACGAATATACTTTGGAAGATATATCATATAAAATTAACAAATTATTGATTGAGTGTGAAGCAAATTTAGAAGGCGTAACAATAGAAATGAGTGGAAACGAAGAACTAAAAGCTGGAGAAAATATTATTACAATAACATTAACGGTTCCAGTAGAGCTTGACCATGAATTACAAGAGGGAGAAGAAAAACCAGAAGATGAAAAAATAATATATACAATAAAAGTAAGCAAAGAAGAAACACCAACATTTTGGCAAAAAATAAAAAATAAAATAAAAGTAATATTTGGAACCATTTCAAATTGGTATAATAATAACAATAAAAAAATTATTGTTTCAAGCTTAGGTTTATGTGTAGCTGCAATGTTAGGATTATCTGTATATATTGTAATTGATGCAAAAAAATATAAAGTTTTATTACAAAAATTAAATAAAGTTTCTGAAATTAATAGTATGAAACCTGAAACTATTAATGAAATATCAGTAGAGGACAATACTGAGTCAGAAAATATAATAGAAGATATTTCAAATGATACAGAAAACGACACAACAGATAACAATAAAAAAGGTGGAAGACATTTTTAATAAAGTACAAGAAAAAGCGAATTAATTTTCGCTTTTTCTATTGACACTTTATTTTTTTTAATATAAAATACAAACAGATGTTTAGGAGGCTGGTTAAAATGATAAATACATTACATATTAAAAATATTGGAATAATAGATGATTTAACAATAGATTTTAATAAAGGTTTAAATATTTTAACAGGAGAAACAGGGGCTGGAAAAACTTTAATAATTGATTCTTTAGCATTAATTTGTGGAGAAAGATTTTCAAAAGAAATGATTAGAAAAGGCGAAGAACATTGTTTTGTAGAAGCTTGTATATGTTTAAATAGTATAGAAGAAACTACTATAATAGTAAGTAGAGATATATATTCAACAGGAAAAAATCTTTGTAAAATAAATGGACGAATGGTAACAGTTAATGAATTAAAAGAATTTATGAGTAAAATTATAAATATACACGGACAACATGATAATCAAAATTTATTAAATCAGTCAACTCATATAGAATATTTAGATAATTTTATTGGTAAAAAAATAATTGAAATAAAAGAACAATACTTTACATATTTTAATGAATATAATCAGCTAAAAAAAGAGTTACAAGAAAACTATGGTGATGATAAAGAAAAGCAAAGAAAATTGGATTTGCTAAAATATCAATTAAAAGAAATTGAAAATTCAAATTTAAAGATTGGTGAAGAAGAAGAACTAGAAGAAAAAAGAAATATAATAATAAATTCAGAAAAAATAAACGAAAATCTACAAATTGCAGATTTTGAAATTAGTGAAACAACAATGGATTCGTTAAATTCTGCAATAAGAGCATTGGAAAAATTAGAAATAATAGATGGCAAATATTCTAAAACTTTAAATGCAATAAAAAATGATTATTATGATTTGCAAGAAATTGGAAGAGATATAAATAATTTTAGAGAAGATAGTTTTTTTGATGAAAATGAAAAACAAATAATAGAAGAAAGATTAGATTTAATTTATACACTAAAAAGAAAATATGGAAATAACATAGAAGAAATATTAGAATACAAAAACAAATTATATAATGAAGTATCAGCAATAGAAAATTTAGAAGAATATATTATTAAATTAAAAAACAAATTAAGCCAAACAGAAAAGTGTATGAATGAAATCTGTTGTAAGCTTAGTAACTTAAGAGAAGAATATTCAAAAAAATTAGCAGATTTAATTAATAAAGAATTGAATGACCTAGAAATGCATAATGCAAAAATTAATATAAAAATAGAAAATGAAAAATTTTTTAATAAAAATGGATTAGATAAAGTTACTTTTTATATTGCAACTAATATTGGAGAAGATGAAAAAGAATTAAGTAAAATTGCATCAGGTGGTGAAATGTCTAGAATAATGTTATCTATAAAAAAAGTACTTTCTGAAACAGATACAGTTCCAATACTTATTTTTGATGAAATAGATACAGGAATAAGTGGAATTGCAGCTAATAGTGTGGCAGAAAAATTAAAATGTATCTCAAAGAAACATCAAGTATTATGCATAACACATTTACCTGCTATTGCAGCTAAAGGAGATTATAACTACTTTATAAAAAAGGAAAGTGACAGCAATAAAACAAGAACAAAGATTAAATTATTAACTGAAAATGAAAAAATAGAAGAAGTTGCAAGAATAGCAAGTGGAAATATAACAGAAATTTCATTAAAACATGCAAGAGAACTAATTTGTGTATAAAAAAACAAAATAACCAAAAATTAGATAAACACATATAATATTAATAAATAATTATACGAAAAAACTCGTATAAAACAAGAAGGAATGTGTTTATATGAAAAAAATAAAATTATTAATTATTATTGCTGTAACATTAGTATTAGCTATTGCAGGAGTGATTTTTAATATTAATTATACAGAAAAAGATATCGAAAAAATATCAACAGGAGTTGATGTTTTAATAGATATAATTGGAGAAGATAACAATGAATTTAGTTTAGAGACAATTGATGTTACAATAGAAGACGAAGAAGCACTAGAAGAACAAGAAATAGAAGATGAAGGATTTGAACTTCAAGGTGAAATTGCATATAATGGCATTACTGAAATTCCTAAAGAAACAGTAGGAGAATATAATGGCTTAACTTATTTTTCTCAAATTGATAATAGATGGAGAAATGTTCAATTTTCATCAATAGGAAATATTAATCAAACAATTGGAAGTTCTGGATGTGGACCAACTTGTGCTTCAATGGTTGTAACATCAATTAAAGGATTATATACACCAGAACAAATGGCAAATTTGTTTTTAAAATATGGATATAGAAGTGCTAATAATGGAACGTATTGGAGTGCTTTTAGATTTACTGCTGATGTATTTGATATTGAATATAAAGAATTAGTTAAATTAGATGATGTTTGTAATGCGTTAAATGATAATTGGATGTGTATAGCGGCGTGTGGAAATGGTTTATTTACAACTGGAGGACATTTTGTTTTAATATATGGAATAGATGGAGATACTTTAAAAATTTATGATCCATATTTATACAATGAAAAATTTAATACAGCTACTAGAAGAGGAAAGACAGTTATAAATGGAAATACAATATATTGTAATAAAGAAGTTTTTAGAGAATATGCAAATTATAGTAGATTTTTCTGCTTTAAAAATTTAAATATAGCATCACAAGATGCTAATGCAAATTTAACAGAAGAAAAACAAGAAGAAACAAAAGTTACAACGCGAAATACAGCTGGAAACTATTATAAATTAAAAGCAAATTGTAATTTATGGAGTAATTCGGATTTAACGGGAACAAGATATTCATATTTAAAAAATACAAAAATAAAGGTACTAAAAAATATAAATGATGAAGTAGACTATATTTATGTACCAGCAACAGGAAGATATGCCTATATAAATATAGCTTGGTATAATGGAAGTTCAGTAAGTAATACAAGTTCATCAACAAAAACAATGACAGTAATTGCTAAATCTGGACTAAATATAAGAGTAGGACCTGGAACAAATTATAAAAAAGTAGGTGCATATAGTTATGGAACAAAAGTAACGGTTTATTCAATAAACAATGGATGGGCCAAGGTAAATAATGGATATATGTGTGCACAATATTTAAAATAGTCATATTATTTTATAGGTTTAAAATAGATA
>DCHW01000026.1 GCA_002314935.1 Clostridiales bacterium UBA1742
TTCAAATCCTTCCCCCGCAACCACAAAAGGCACAATGTGGCGGTGTAGCTTAGTTGGTTATAGCGGCCGGTTCATACCCGGCAGGTCGTTGGTTCGAATCTGACCGCCGCTACCATTTCACAAATCTCAAACGCAAGTTTGTTGTTTATATTTAATTTAATATGTGGCCCCTTGGTCAAGCGGTTAAGACGCCACCCTCTCAAGGTGGAATCATGGGTTCGATTCCCGTAGGGGTCACCAAATTTAATATGCCGCTGTAGCTCAGCTGGTAGAGCAACTGACTTGTAATCAGTAGGTCGTCAGTTCAAGTCTGACTAGCGGCTCCATATTAATTAAGGCAGAACGTTATTTTAATGGTCTGCCTTAATTTTATAATATAATAAAATATAAGAATCTAAAAAGAAATAATATAATCTATAGAGGTGAAAAGTGAAAACAGTTATTGTTACAGGGGGATCTAAAGGAATAGGAAAATGCATAGCAACAAATTTAGCAAAAGAAGGTTATAATGTAGTATTAAATTATAACAAATCTAAAAAAGAAGCGGAGAAAATAAAAGAAGAATTGAAAGCAAAAGGAATTAATATTGAAATATTTAAAGCAGATGTTTCTAAAAGAGAAGAAGTAAAAAAACTTGTTAAATATTCAATAAATAAATTTACTAACATTGATGTTTTAATAAATAATGCTGGAATTGCTAAGTTACAAATGTTTAACGATATTACAGATGAAGATTGGAATGAGATGATAGATACAAATTTAAATTCAGCATTTTATACTACACAAGAAGTAATATCTAATATGATACATAATAAAACTGGATGCATAATAAATATATCATCTATTTGGGGGATGGTTGGTGCATCCTGTGAGGTCGCATATTCAGTATCAAAAGCTGGATTAAATGGATTAACAAAAGCATTAGCAAAGGAATTACGGTCCATCTAATATAAGAGTAAATGCAATTGCTCCAGGGATAATAAATACAGACATGAATAGTGTGTTAGATAAAAAAATTATAGAAGAATTAAAAGAAGAAATACCACTACAAAAAATAGGAGAAGTTGAAGATGTATATAAATGCGTAAAATGGTTAATAGAAGATAGGTATACAACAGGTCAAATTATTTCTCCAAACGGAGGATATGTAGTAATATAAAAAAACTTCAGTATAACTGAAGTCTTTTATATTAGTTATTAGGTATTCTTTTTTTATAATTTCCAGAAATAATTTTTGGAACATATGTAATTATTTTATAAATAGCTAATCTTATTTTTTTATTCCAAATATATGATTTTCTTAATCTATTTGGTCTATCTAAATAAGTAGAGAAGTTTTCTTGAACTACCAAATCAGTTACAGATTGATTTTCTAATGGAAAAACATAGTTTTGAGATAGATTATTATCCCATTCGTTATTTTCATTTTTAAAACAGAAGCTAAAAATATCACTATCTAAAAGTTCAATTTCGGCTTGAAAACCTAAATCTGTTTTTTCCATTTTAATTTCTGATAAATTATCCCAATTTTCGCCAAATCCATAGTGAATATATACTTCTTCTGAATGATTCTCAAAAAAATCTCCAGTATAAGAAATTTTTACTGTAGAATTTTTTAACAATTTATCGGTATTAAAAAATATATTTTTTGTTAATTCCATTATTATTATTCCCCTTTTATTTATCTTTTGTCAAAAATATTATAGTATTAAAAAAAATAATATTCAAGTATTTTTACAAAAAAATACAAAATATTTTTATATATTTTTTTATAATACTTTTCCTATAATGTAAAATTCATCTGTATCAGTAATTTTAATGTCTTCAATTGATTTATCTGAAGCTTTTAAAGTGATTTTTCCATTTCTATCAAAAAATTTACGAATAACTACTTTTTGATTTACAGAAAACAATCCAATTTCTTTACTATTTAGTAATGAATTTAATTCTATAAAAATAAATTCTCCCTTTTTTATTGAAGGTTCCATAGAGGTATCAGGCATTTTAACTGCAAGCGATGCACTTTCAATATTACTTGGACAATCTATAAAGGTATTTAATTTATCTATTGCTAGAACCTTATTATAAGAAATATGTTTTATAGAACCATAAGCTTCTTGCTCTTCATTTATTTGTTTATCATATGTATACATTAATTGTTGATAAGGAATATTTAATGCACTACAAATATTTTTTAATGCCTTATGGCTAGGGTTTCTTTCACCTTTTTCTATATGTGTTAAATGACCAATATTTATACCGGTTAACTTTGAAAGTTCGGTTTTAGTCATTCCTTTCTCGTTTCTTACCTTTGCTATCATATCACCTATCATAGAAAAATCTCCTTTTTCAAAATATGACATAATTATACACAAGAAAAAATATTTTGTCTACTAGTAAATTTTTAAAAATGTAAAAATTTTACAAAATTATTGACTTGTCAAAAAGGTTTATGATATCATATTTGTTAAATAGACAAAGTGGAGGGAAAAATGTACTCAGAACGTATTAGAGAAATGAGAATTAGAAAGGGAATGTCATTAACTGATCTTGCATATAAGAGTGGAATTTCAGTAGGATATTTATGCCATTTAGAAAAAGGAAAGAGAAAAAATCCATCTATAGAGGTAATGGAACAAATTGCAAAAGCTTTAGATAAAACTGTAACAGAAATATTTTTTTAGTAATATAATATTTATATAAAAATTATTGTAAAAAAAAATACTTTATGATAATATTAAAATGAAAAATGTTGTATTATGGGAGAATATTATGGATGAGTTAAAAAAAGAAAAGAAAAAAATAAAAGAAACTATGCCAAGAACTTTAGAAAGTGATTTAAATAAAGAACGTAAAATAAAAATAATTTCTATAATTATATCAGGTATAATATTTATTTTATTGATTTTATCTACAATTTTTGCATTAATAAATAAAAATACAGGAAAAATTATTTCAAAGGTAAAATTAAATAATATAGAAGTTGCTGGATTAAAAAGAGAAGAAGCAACTAATTTAATAAAAGAAAAAACAAATGAAAATTTAGAAAAAGAAATAAGTTTAGTAAGTGATGATTTTAAATATACTATAAAGTTGTCAGACATAGAAACACAGTATGATATTGAAAATGCAGTTGATAACGCCTTAGCAGTTGGTAGAAATCAAAATGTTTTTAAAAACAATTTTAATATTATAAAAAGTATATTTTGTGAAACAAATATAGAAATTGAGACAACATACAATGAAGAAATGATTAATAACATTTTAACAGATATTTGTGATAAAATTCCGAATGCTGTTGAACAAAGCACATATACTATTGAAGATGATAAATTGATTATAATAAAAGGAAAAGATGGAAATTCAATAGATATTGATAAAACAAAGTCAGCAATTATAGATAAAATAAATAATTTTAATGATAATACAATAGTATTAAATGTTAGTTTGGTGCAGGCTAATCCAATTGATATAAAAAAAATACATGATGAAATATATAAAGAACCTACAAATGCTTATTATACAAAAGAACCTTTTGTAGTGTATCAACATGTAAACGGAATTGATTTTGATGTGGAAAAAGCAAAAGAAATTTTAAAAGAAGATAAAGAAATATATGAAATACAACTAGATATTACAGTTCCAGAAATAACAACAGATAAAATAGGTACAGAAGCATTTCCTGATTTATTATCTGTATTTACAACCAAATATGATGCTGGAAATATAAATAGAAGTACAAATTTAAGACTTGCAGCTAGTGCAATAAACGGAACTGTATTAATGCCTGGGGAGGTTTTTTCATACAATAAAGTTGTAGGGGAAAGAACAGCAGCTAAAGGATATAAAGCAGCTCATGGATTTTCAGGTGGTAAGGTTGTAGATATGATAGGTGGAGGAATATGCCAAATTGCTTCAACATTATATGATGCAGCTGTTTATGCAAATTTAGAAATAGTTGAAAGAACAAATCATGTTTTCGATCCAAGTTATGTTGTCGCAGGAAAAGATGCAACAGTAGTATATGGTGCAATTGATTTTAAATTTAAAAACACAAGAAATTATCCAATTATGATAAAAGGATATGCTAGTAATGGAATTGCTAAAATGGAGATTTATGGGATTAAGGAAGATGTAGAATATGAAGTTGAAATAGTATCTAATATATTAAGTTATATACCATATAGCGTAGTATATGAAGATGATAATAGCTTAGCAGCAGGACAAGAAGTTGTTTCTCAATATGGAATGCAGGGAATGACAAGCTCTACATACAAAATATTAAAATTAAATGGAGCTGAAGTTTCTAGAACTTTGCTTTCAAAAGACACATACAAAGCAATGAATAAAATTATAAGAAGGGGTCCTGAAAGTTCTACAAATGTAGAAACTTCAGTTCCGGAAGAAACCGTTGAAGAAATTCAACCAGTAGAAAACGTTAGTGAAGAAGTAGTAACAGAAATAGCACCAAGTGTTGAAAATGTAGTAGAAAACGTAGAAACATAAAAAATCGGGAGAAATTAATCTCCCGGTATTTTTTTAATAATAAAAAATATAGGCATTTATATTTTTAATTTATAAACTAAAAATTGTTTAAATAAATAGAAATTGATTTAATTGTATCATTCTTGACAAATAAAAAAAATAATATTATAATACATAGGTCAAACGGGTTATTAGCTCAGTTGGTAGAGCAGCAGACTCTTAATCTGACGGTCCGGGGTTCGACTCCCCGATGACCCACCAAAAAAGTGATATAGCTTTGCTATATCACTTTAATCATATAAAAAAATTTTATTTACACCAATCATCATCTATTGATTTTACTATCGAATCTGGAGAATTAGTAAGAATTTTATCACATTTTACATTGGCTTGTATTTTAAGACTATTTCTGAAACTATTAACATCATCTTTTATTGTATAACCAACATCTTTGAAAGTATCTTTTAAGTCAGTATTTTTGGATAAATCCTTTTTTTGCTCTTTATATTTTTCTTTTATTTGTTTAACTAGTTGTTTAAGTCTATAAATGACAAGTTTTAATACCTGTTTTGCTGTTCTTTTTTCTCTTTTTGCATTTTTATATTTAATATTTAATAAATTCATGTTTCTTTTAGCTCTAATTTTTTTTATAGGATGAAGTATTGGATTAATTTCTTCATATTTATTTTTAGATTTTTCATATTGTTCTCGTATATTATCTGTATTTTGCACATGATTTTCAAAAATAGTTTCTTTTTCAGTTTTTAGAGCGTATGCTTCTTGCAAAAATTCTGTATCTCCAGTTTGTCTTGCTTTATAAAAATTTTGTAATTTACCCATAACAATTCCTCCCATCCTATCTATAGTATATCATTTTATGTAAATAAAGTCAATTTATAGGTGGATTATTCAAAGCAGATAATATAAATTTTAAATAAATATAAAAAACATTTTTGAATTTCGGGTACTCAAAAAAAGAAATTTATGTTATAATATAAAAGATTGTGTATTTACAAGAAAAAATATATAAAGAGGTGATTTTTATGTTAAACATTTACAATACAAATTTAAAAACAAATAAATTTGAAAAAATAAAGGAATTTAAACCTGGTTCGTGGATTAGTTTAGTAAATCCGAGTGAAGATGAAATAAAATTTGTTTGTTCAAATTTAAATATAGAAGATGAATTCATAAAATATCCTCTAGATTATGAAGAACAAGCTAGAATTGATGTTGATGATGATACTAATATGACTTTGTTTGTAATAGATGTTCCAATTATTGAAGATAATAATGATGAAAAAAATTATACAACAATGCCTCTTGGTATGATAGTTGTAAGAGATGAATTTTTTATTACGGTATCATTAAAGAAAAATAGAATAATAGATTCATTTGAAAAAAATAGAATAAAGGGAATGTGTACATATAAGAAAACAAGATTTGTTTTACAAATATTATATTTAAATGCTTCATTTTATTTAAATGACTTAAAGAAAATAAATAAAGAAGCAGAAAATACAGTAAAAAATTTGCAAAAGTCTATGCAAAACAAAGAATTATTGCAACTATTAAATTTGGAAAACAGTTTGGTATATATTACAACATCACTAAAAGCAAATGAATTAGTTATGGAAAAAACTGCAAGGGGAAAAATTTTAAAGGCATATGAAGAAGATGATGAAATCCTTGAGGATGCAATTATTGAAAATAGACAGGCAATAGAAATGGGAAAAATATATAGTGATATTTTAAGTGGAACTATGGATGCTTCTGCATCTATCATATCAAATAATCTAAATGCAGTAATGAAATTGTTAACATCAATTACAATTGTATTGTCTATACCAACATTAATTGCAAGTATATGGGGAATGAATGTAGAGTTGCCTTTTGCACATAGCACATATGGATTTGCAATTATGATGGGAATTTCAATTGCAATTTCAGCAATAACTTTTATATGGCTAAAAAAGAAAGATATGTTATAGGAGGATAAAATGATAAATTCTATAGGAGTAACAGTAAGATTTGGAAAAAGAGTACTTTTTGAAGATGTAAATATAAAATTTACAAATGGAAATTGTTATGGATTAATAGGTGCAAATGGTGCTCGGAAAATCAACTTTTTTAAAAGTTTTATCAGGTGAAATTGAACCAAGCAAAGGTGAGGTAACAGTAGAAAAGGGGGAAAGAATTTCTACATTAAAGCAAAATCACTTTGAGTATGAAGAATTTACTGTTATGGATACAGTAATAATGGGAAATAATGAATTATATAAAATAATGAAAGAGAAAGAAGAAATATATGCAAAACCAGATTTTTCAGAAGAAGATGGATTAAAGGCAGCAAAATTAGAAGAAAAATTTGCAGAACTTGATGGTTGGAATGCGGAATCTGATGCAGCAATTCTTTTAAATAATTTAGGAATACCAGGAGCAGATCATTATAAATTTATGAAAGAACTAGAAGCAAAAGATAAGGTTAAAGTTCTTCTTGCCCAAAGTTTATTTGGAAATCCAGATATTTTGCTATTAGATGAGCCAACAAATGATTTAGATTTAAAAAGTATAGAATGGCTACAAGAATTTTTAATAAATTTTGAAAATACAGTTATAGTTGTATCACATGATAGATATTTTTTAAATAAAGTTTGTACGCATATTGCAGATGTTGATTTTGGAAAAATAAAAATTTATCCAGGAAATTATGATTTTTGGTACGAATCAAGTCAATTAGCTTTAAAACAAGCAAAAGAACAAAATAAAAAGAAAGAAGAAAAAATTAAAGAATTACAAGAATTTATTGCAAGATTTAGTGCAAATGCTTCAAAATCTAAACAGGCAACTTCGAGAAAAAAATCATTAGAGAAAATTGAATTAGAAGAAATAAAGGCATCAAATAGAAAATATCCATATATTGATTTTAAACCAGACAGAGAACCTGGAAAAGAAATATTAACAGTTAATAATTTATCTAAAACAGTAAATGGAGAAAAAGTGTTGAATAATATATCTTTTTCAGTAAAAGCAGATAATAAAATTGCATTTTTAGCAGATAATGAAATTGCAACAACAACTTTATTCCAAATACTTGCTGGAGAAATGGAGCCTGATGAAGGAGAAATAATATGGGGAAAAACAATTACAAAAGACTATTTTCCAAAAGATAATGGATATTTATTTAATGAAGATTCGATATTGGTAGATTGGCTTAGAAAATATTCAAAAGATCCAGATGAAACATATGTAAGAGGATTTTTAGGAAGAATGTTGTTCAGTGGAGATGAAGCATTAAAAAAAGTAAAAATATTATCTGGTGGAGAAAAAGTAAGGTGTGTATTATCAAAAATGATGCTTTCGGGAGCAAATATGTTAGTATTTGATGAACCTACAAATCATTTAGACATGGAAAGTATTACTGCATTAAACGAGGGAATGAAAAAATTTAAAGGTAATATTTTATTTACATCTCATGATCACCAATTAACCGAAACAGTAGCAGATAGAATAATAGATTTAAGAAAAGATAAGGTAATAGATAGAGAATGTACATATAATCATTATTTAGAATTAGAATAAAATAAAAAAATCGAACTCAATTGAGTTCAATTTTTTTATTGTTCAGGATTAAATTTTTCTCGAATTTCATTAATTTTAGAGTAATCATTTTTTAATATATCTAAAAAAGCATCTGTAATAGCAGGATCAAATTGTGTTCCTTTACAACGATCAAGTTCATCTATTACTATATTTAATTCTAACGAATTCCTATAAGTTCTTTTAGAAGTCATTGCGTCAAAACTATCCGCAATAGCAGTAATTCTTGCTAAATATGGAATGTTTGTACCAACTAATTTACCAGGATATCCTGTTCCATCATATTTTTCATGATGATGTTTTACAATTGGTAAAATATCTTTAAAAATACTTGCATTTGATAATATGTGAGCACCTATTGTTGGATGATTCTTAATTTCTGAATATTCATCATCTGTAAGTTTTGCATCTTTCAAAAGAATATTATCTGGAACACCTATTTTTCCAATATCATGGAATAAACCACCAATTTTTAAAGATTTTATATCTTCTTCAGAAAGATTTAATTTCTCGCCAATAAGAACCGAGTATGCAGAAACTCTATCAGAATGTCCTCTTGTATAGGTATCTTTGGCTTCAACAGTATAACGTAAAGTTTCTATACTTTCCATATAAGCAGTTTCTAATTTGTCATTTGCATCTATTAATTCTAGGTTAATTTGTTTTATTAAATTCATTTGTGAAATGGCTTTAATACCAGATTCTATAAGTAAAAGAAGTTGATCAAATTTATCACTTTTTTCACAATATCCTTGAATATCTAATCTTCTAATTGTTTCTAAAGGTGGAGCCAAATCTTTATGTCCAGTTAATAATAAGATATATAATTCTTTATTGAATTTACGAATCTCTTCAACAACTTGATCTCCATGAAGTGGTGACATTATAAAATCTAAAAGCATTAAATCAAAGTGTTCATTTTTTACTTTTTCAATTGCTTCTAAAGGATCAGTTACACCTACAAAAGAATAACCAGATTTATTTAAAAAAACACCTAGAGAGTCCAAAATTCCTGATTCATCATCAACACCAATAATTTTGTATTTAAATTCTTGATTTGCATGAATGCCTTTTCTCATAACATCATGCCTCCTTACATTATATTTATCATATTATATCAAATAGATAAAAAAATGCAATAAAAAAACGAAAAAAGTTGATATATAGATATTCACAAACGGTTTTTTTTATGATATACTTTGTAAAAAAAATAAGTACCTATTTAGGGGATGTTGAAATGATTTTTAAAGATTATTATAAAATATTAGGATTAAAAAATAATAGAGTATCTCAGGAAGAAATAAAAAATGCATTTAGAGAGCAAGCGAAAAAATATCATCCTGATGTAAATAGAAATAATGCAACAGAGGAAAGATTTAAAGATATAAATGAAGCATATAAAGTACTATCAGAACAACATACTAAAAGAAAATATGATAGAATGTGGAATACTCATATTGGTAAGAAATTAGCAAAGCAAGAAAATGGTGAAAGTATACAAAATAAAGGAACCGTTTCTAGCAATTTTATTAATATGTTTTTTGGGATAGATAAAAATGAAAAAAATACAGAAAAATTAAAAGAAATGAAAAAAAATGCTATAAAAGGTGAAAATGTTGAAACAGAAGTTAATGTAACTATAGAAGAAGCTTTTTATGGATCAGAAAAGAAAATAGCATTAAGAACTATAAATCGGAAAAATGAAAACTTTTTCAGTAAAAGTTCCGGCAGGAATTAGAAATAACGAAAAAATTAGATTGTTGGGTCAAGGAAAACCAGGACAAAATGGTGGTAAAAATGGAGATTTATTTATAAAGATTAATATAGAAAATAATAAAAAATTCAAATTAAAAGGTTATGATTTATATACAGATTTATTTATAAGTCCATGGGAAGCTGCTCTTGGAAAAAGAGTAAATGTTGCTTCTATAGAGGATGAAATTTCATTGTATATTCCAGCAGGAATTCAAAGCGGAGAACAAATAAAAATACCTAATAAAGGGTATAAAGATGGAAGAGGTAGTAGAGGAGATTTAATTGCAGAAGTAAAGACAATAGTTCCTAAAAAATTAACAGAAGATGAAAAAGAATTATTTGAAAAGTTAAAGGCGATTTCAAAATTTAATCCAAGGTCCAATAAGTTAACATAAATTAAAAAAATAATTGACAGCTTTATGAGTTTATTGTATAATTAATAATGTAATTATACGAAAGACAAAATACATTAATATATGTAGAAATGAGGTGCTTAAGGCATATGGAACAATTTATAGAGGGAAAACATTTTAGTATAACAGATCCCCAAAATGTAAAAACAGTTATTTATCAAGTGAATAAAACAGAAAAAGAATTACTAAAAACTTCTCCTAAATTTACAATAGAGAGATTACAACATACAGAGGAAATTGTTGGGGAAAAAACAAAAAAAACATTTTATGTTAATGAGCCAAAACCAGAGGGGAACGATTTAGTTATTCTGTCTTTTGGACAAGGAAAGGTAGTAGTTAACACTGGGATTTTACAAGATGATGAAGTTAGAATTTGTAAAAAACCAATCCCAATGAGCTTTAAAAAATTATATAGCGAAGAAGAAACAGAATATAAAGAAGTAGAATATACACCAAATTTAAAAAGACCTATTTCTATAATAGATCCAGAAACAACAGAAGAAATAAAACCAGTTTTATATTTTGATGATGAAACAAAAGAAGTAAAGGGAAAATGTAAATTAAAACCTTACAAAAGTTATTTTGCATTTGAAATTAGAGAGAAAAAACAATAAGGAGGATTTATATTATGACAGGAACTACAAATGTAGACCGTAAAAATGAAACAACTGAGGTTACAACTTCATACGAAGAATTTGATTCAACTTATGAAATGAACATTATAGGTTGGGATATTGAAGGGCAAAAATTAGAGGAAAAAACATCAGCTAAAATAGAAGGTAATAAAACTAGAGAAAAAAAATATGGTTATGTATCTACTAAGGCGTATCCAGGAGGATATAAAGAAAAAAATAAAGAAGCTGATATAACAAAATAGTAATACCAAAGAAAAGGTGAAAAATATGAATTATAAAATACAAAGAAATTTAAAAAAGAATAAAAAAGTTTTTGTAATTGCAATAATAATATGGATTGTATTATCCATATTATTTTCTATGCCGGTTGCAAAAAGTATTGTAGAATCAAAGGTTAATCGGAATCTTTGATTTTAATATTTTTGTGGATAAAATTTTTGGAAATTTAGGAAATGTAGGAACTAATTTGGGAGTTCCTTTTATTGCTAAATATAGTAATACATTTTTTAAAACAGAAGGTATAGTTACAGTATGCGTGTTATTTTTTACAATAATAGGATTTATAAAAACAATGCCAAAACACGAATTTTCTGATATTGAACATGGATCAAGTGATTGGGCAACAGGAGGAGAAGAATATGAAGTATTAAGTCCTAAAAAAGGAATTTTGCTTGCAGAAAAACATTATTTACCTGTTGATAAAAGAGGAAATACAAATATATTAGTTGTTGGACGGTTCAGGTTCTCGGAAAATCTGCATCTTACGTTATTCCAAATGCATATCAATTATTAGGATCATATATTTTTACAGACCCTAAGGGAGAACTTTACGATAAAAGTGCTGGATATTTAAAAAGCCAAGGGTATGATATTAAAATATTAAATTTAGTAAATCCAAGAAATAGTGATGGATATAATCCACTAATGCATATTAGAAACGAAATAGATGTTGACGTTATTGCAAATACAATTGTTAAGGGACAAAGTGATGTAAAAAATCAATCAGATCCATATTGGGATGATATGGCTGAAATGCTATTAAAAGCATTAATATATTATTTACTTGCAAAAAGACCAATAGAAGAACAAAATTTAGCAAGTTGTGCTGAACTTGTAAGAACTGCAAATAATAACGGTGGAGGAAATTTATTAACCGAATTAATGAGTGAATTACCTTATGATCATCCAGCAAGAATGTTTTATAAGTCTATTGAAATTGCACCAGATAAAACATATAGTTCTATTTTATCATCTTTACAATCAAAATTAGGTAAATTTGATTCTAAAGAAATTGCAGAATTAACATCTACAAATACAATAGATTTTGAAGAAATTGGAAGGAAAAAGACTGCTGTATATGTAATTTCTTCAGATACTCATTCAGCATATGATTTCTTGCTTACAATATTCTTTTCACAGATGATACAAAGACTATATGATTCAGCAGACCAAAATGGTGGAGCTTTATCTACTCCTGCATACTTTATATTAGATGAGTTTGCAAATATAGGAAGAATACCAGATTTTGATAAAAAAATATCAACATCAAGAAGTAGAAAAATTTCATTTAGTGTTATTTTACAAAATTTAGATCAATTAGAGGCAGTTTATGAAAAATCACATGAAACAATAATAGGTAACTGTGATACTACAATTTTCTTGGGAAGTAACTCTCAAAAAACAGTTGAATATTTTTCTAAAGAATTAGGAGAAAAAACAATATCTAGAGATAGTTGGTCAGTAAGTAAAGATAAAAACATGTTTAGACAAGGGTATAATAAATCTGATCAAATAATGGCAAGAGCATTAATGACACCAGATGAATTAAGAAGATTAGATAATGATTTATGTATTATATTTGAAAAAGGAATAAAACCTATAAAAGCACCAAAATATTATTATTTTAAATATAATACTGCAAGATTGGTTAATGAATATGCATCAAGTCATAATGATATAGAACCAATAGATAGAGGAACTTGGAGAAAATACAATCCATATAATCCTTATGTAGAAACAACAGAAGAGGAAAAGACAAATACTAAAATAGAAAGTTTAGATGATTTGTTTGACGATGAGCCAGTAGCAAATAAAATTGATGAAAACAACAATATAAATCAAGAACCAGAAGAAGAAACTTATGATATACAAAAAGAATTAGAAGCAAAATTTGATGAATTATTTGGGGCATTAGAAGATGATGATTAAACTATAAAGACGATTTTTTAAATCGTCTTTTATTAAGGGGATAATAAATGAATATAGGAATAGATTTAGATGATACAATAGCAAAAACAGCACATAGTTTTTTTAAATATGGAAGAAAATTTAATAAAGAAAAAAATATTAAATTTAAAATAAAACGAAATGAATGGGACTTTGATAAAGCTTTTGGGTGGACAGAAATTGATATAAAAAATTTCTTTGAAAATTATTTAGAAGATTTATTTAATTCTGTAAAACCAAAAAAAAATGCAAAAAAGATAATAAAGATATTAAAAAATAAAGGACATAAAATTATAATTATTACAGCAAGAAGTGAAAATGATACGGAAAATATATATAATATTACTAAAAATTGGTTTGATAAATACAATATAAAAGTAGATATAGTGGAGGTAAATTCAAAAGATAAAGTAGAAAAATGTATAAATAATAATATTGATATATTTATAGATGACCGGTATTTATCATTGTGAAAATGTATATAATAAATTAAATATTCCGGTATTATTAATGGATAGTCCATATAATAAAAAATATAAAAATGATAAAATTAAAAGAGTTTTTAATTGGAGAGAAATATATAAAGAAATAAAAAAAATAGAAGCAGACCAGTTATAAGATCTGCTTACTTTTTATTATTTTTATTTAACTGATTTTTTTAAAGGAATACTAATTGTAAATATTGTTCCTGTACCATCTTCTGTTTGATAAGATAATGAACCACCAAAATGTGCTTTAATATTTGAGTATGACATAAATAATCCTAAACCAGTTCCATTTTTTCCTTTAGTAGTAATCATTTCTTTAAATAATTTTTCTTGAACTTTTTTTGGTAATCCCCCTGCGTTATCTTTAATTGTAATTAATAAGTTGGTTTTATCAGGAGAAGAAATGTTTAATAATATTTTTTCGTTTGTCTTATTATTAGAAACATATGCTTGAATAGCATTTGAAATTATATTATTAATAACTTGGATCAAACTATTCATATTTCCTTGGACAATAGTATCTTTTGAAATCTCAACATTGGTTTCCATATCGGTAAGAGAACTTTTTAATTCATGTTTCATAAGAATGTCAACCATTCTAACTAATTCATCAATTGTAAAGTCAGTTGAAGTTTGATCTTCAAATGAAACTGCTTGTCCCTTTATTGCTGTAATAATATCTGACATATATGATAAATGGCCTCTAACTTTTTCAATCCATACATTCATATCATGTGCAATTTCGTGATGATCTTTTGCATTAACATCTGGATCTTCGATACTTTCATCATATTCTTTAATTAAATCAGACAATCCTTCTGCAGCACCAGAAATAGACATTATAGGTGTTTTTAAGTTATGAGCAATACCACCAATCATTTGTCCAAGAGATGCTAAACGTTCTTTTTCTACAAGCATATCCTGGTTATCTTTAATGGTTTCCATATCTAATTTATGCTGAGTTATATCTTTAAAAAGAATAAGGGTACCTAAGTGTGAACCTTTATTGGTAATACTATTTATTTCAACATTAAAATATTTGTTGTAATCTGAAAAATATTTTTCAAAATTAATAGTTTGATTGTTAGATTTTGTAGCTGCTATTGAATTTGCCAATAATTCTGTATTTTCTTGTGTTTTTGTAAAATGTTTTAATAATTCAAAAAGACTAATATTTCTTATTTGATTTGCTTTAAAATTAAATAAATCTAAAAATGTTTGATTAAAGTCAGTAATAACAACATCATCATTAAGAATTATATATCCGGTCAGATATTCTATCAACAATTCTTTGGAGTGCTATTGGAGCTACTTTTAAAAAGTCAAATTTGAATATAGCTAAAGCATAAAGCAAAAATGCAATAGCAAATGACATAGGTGTTACATAAATAGACATTTTAATTATACCAAATGTACCTAATACATTAATTAAAACAGATATTATTGAACCTAATGCTACTAATAAGGATTGTTTTGAAAAGAATCCAGCATTTTTAATTGAAAATCTTATAAAATTTATTAATCCTATAACAAGCAATATATATGTATAAAGAGAATGAACAATCAAATAAGGACCAACTATACATTCATTTAAATTAATAGAATATTTTTTGTAAAATAAATGGTGTAAATCATTTGTCCACAATATTAATAATGATATTATTGGTACAATAAATAATAATAAATATTTTTTGTTAAATTTAAATTTTGTATTTGCAAAAGAAATTGAAAGTAACAAAAATACAACCGGTAAGAAGCAAGCATTGATATATACTAAATAATCAAAATATATTGGATTTATATTTAGTTTTAAACTTAATGTTGCTTGTAAAATAAGTTCAATTAACCAAAAAATTAATAATAAACATAGTACACTAAAAAGTTTATGTACTTGAGTTTTATTTTTCTTTTTAATTAAAATTACAAATAAAAAGAAAAATATTAAGCATGTAACAACTAAAGCTGCAATTGTGGTAGTAGAAGCTAACATTTACAACACCTTCCTTAGTAAATTAATAAATTTTATCATATATTTATCGTTTATTTTAGGCCAATTAAATCCAAGTTTAGATAAATATTTTATTGTATAATCTGACTTAACTATTATATTTGATTTATAAGATAAATGCAAATCTTTATCCATATCATTTATCAATAAATTTAAATTCTTTTTTTCTTTTTGGTTATGTAAAATTCTATTTATATGTTTTTCAAATTCTTGTTCATCAACTATTTTCAAATTTGAATTTAATGTTTTAAAATAATTTATACAAGTATTTATATATACATGATTATGGTTAAACAAATGATATATTCTTGTATTAGTATTTGGATGAGTAAGTAGTTTTAATATAGCAGTAGAAATTGTATCAATAGGGGTAAATTCCAAATAATTTTCTAATAAAGAAGTTGGAACAATACCAATTTTTATAAATGCTATAATTCTATTTATAAATGCATTATCTGAAAAATTTTCTTGGAATAATCCGTCTTTTAATCTTGGCATTAAATTTCCAACACGTAAAATATATGCATCTAATCCATCTAATATGGCATCTAATATTAAACATTCTGCTTCAAATTTTGTTTTCAAATAAACATTTTCTAAAGATTGGCCAATATATAAACTATTTTCATTAAAATATTTAATTTCATCACTTGTTTGTTTGACAAATTCTGCATCAAAAGCATTTCCGGAAACACTAAGTGTTGAGATATGGTAAAGCTTTTTATTAAAGCTTTTACAAAATTCAATTGTATGTATAACACTTTTTACGTTTGAATTATAAAAATCACTATAATTACCGTAATGTGTTACCCTAGCTGCTGTATTAATTACAACAGAAATATTATTAGAGATATTGAGCAATTCTTCTTGGTTTAGCCCAAACCCAGGCATACTAATATCGCCTGTAATTGCAAAAATTCTTTTACCTAATAATTTGTCATATTTATTTCCAAAATAATAATGTAATTTTTGTAATAATTTAGCTTGAGCTGTTAATCCGGGTTCTTCTCTAACAAGACAATATATATTACCTTTTTCCTTTTTTATAAATTCTGATAAAATATGCATTCCTAAAAAACCTGTTGCACCTGTTAAAAGAATATTTCCTGGATTTGAATATTTTAATTGAAAGATACTAGGAACTTTTGTGTTTGAAAATAATGGTTTATATTTATTATAATTTTTTTCCATATATTTAAAATCAAAATTCTCATTTTTAGAATTTATTTTTTTAATTAATTTAGTAATTGTTGGATATTTAAATATATCAGAATAAGTTATATTTTCATATTTTTTTCGTAATTCTATATTTAAATTCATTGCCAAAATAGAATCTCCACCAAGTTCAAAAAAATTATCTGTTATGCCAATTGGACTAATATTTAAAATATCTTCCCAGATGGAAACAAGTTCTTTTTCAATATCAGTTTTAGCTAAAATATATTCTTTTTTATCGTTATTATTTAATATTTCTTTAGGTAAAGGCAAAGCTTTTTTATTAATTTTACCATTTGGAGTATATGGAAAATCTTCTAGTGTTGTGAAATAAGATGGAACCATATATTTTGGTAAAAATGAAGCTAAATAATCTCTTAATTTTGAAACATTAATTCTTTTTTCTTGTACGAAATATGCAGAAAGGAAATCACGGTTATCTATAGTTTGTTTAATTACACATGCTTTTTTTATATTTGGATAAGATAAAATTTTATTTTCAATTTCATCTAATTCAATTCTTAATCCTCTAATTTTTATTTGATTATCAATTCTTCCTAAATATTGCAATTCTAAATTTTTATTTAAAGAACATAAATCTCCGGTTTTATACATAATAGAATTTGGAAGAAATTTATTTTCAATATAGCTTAATTTTGTTAAAGCTTCATTATTTAAATATCCCAGTCCAACACCATCACCTGAAATATATAATTCACCAGGAATATTTATTGGACATATATTTTTATTTTTATCTAATATATATGTTTGTGTATTTGCTAATGGTTTACCAATGTTAACATGTTTAAAAGATGTTACATCTGTAAATGTTGAAAAAATAGTAGTTTCACTTGGACCATATCCATTATATACTTTATTAATCTTTAAATCTAATAGTTTAGAAAGCAATAAATCTGGCAATGCTTCTCCTGCAAGAATAACATATTTTAATGGTGATAAAGTATCAACATTTATATTGTCTATAAATAATTGCATTCTTGAAGGTGTCATTTGTATAATTTCAACATTGTGTTTTTTTATTAAATTAAATAATTTTTCCGGTATATGTTGTTCTTCTTCGTTTGCAATAATAATTTTTAATCCTTTTTGTAAACATATTAATGTTTCAAAAATAAAAATATCAAAACTAATAGTAGTAACAGATGCTATTGTTTTAGAAATATTTTCTTCATTAAAAAACAAAATAGAATTATTTAAATAAGTTGTAAGATTGGTAATTGAAGAATGTTTTAACATAACTCCCTTAGGCATTCCAGTAGAGCCTGAAGTATATATTACATAGGCTAAATCTTCTGAACTATTTATATTTTCTAAATTTATTTTGTTTTCAGCATAAATTGAACTAGATAATTCAACAAAAATTTTATTATCAAAATCAATGGTATCTTTCAGACTTTCAAATGTTAAAAGATATTTACTATTACTATTTTGTAACATATACTCAATTCTATCTTGAGGATATGTTGGATCAATAGGAATATAACAGCCACCAGATTTTAGAACTGCTAGTATACTAACAATCATTTCTAAAGAACGATTAACCATTATTCCTACAATATCATTTCTAGAAATACCATTATTTCTTAAATAATATGCTAAACTATTTGCTTTTTCATTTAATTCTTTATATGTTAATTTTTTATTTTCAAAAACTATTGCAATATTATTTGGTGTTTTTTTCACTTGTTCTTCAAATAATTGAGAAATTGTTTTATCTTTTGGGTATTCCATATTTGTATTATTAAATTCATATAATATTTTATTTTTTTCTTTTTCAGAAAGCATATCAATATCAGCTATTTTAATATCAATATTGTTTAAAATAGCATTTATAATATTTTTATAATGTACTGATAAATTTTCTATAAAGAATTTATCAAATAATTTAGTACAATATTCAAAAGATAAATTTAGTCCATCATTATTTGGAATAATTTCTAAAGATAAATCGAATTTTGAAATATTTGTATCTGGTATATAATATTCTGATTTTATGTCAGCAAAATTAACAGAAGAATTGCCATTATTTTGATATATAAACATAGTATCAAAAAGTGGGTTTCTACTGGTATCTCTTTGAATATTTAAATTGTTTACCAATTCATCAAAAGGATAATCTTGATATTTATAATTAGCTAAACAAATTTCTTTAATGTGTGTCAAAAAGTCTTTAGATGTATTTTTAGGAACAATTTTTGCTCTAATAGGTAATGTGTTTACAAACATTCCAATAACATTAAAAAAATCAGAAGAAGATCTTCCAACTACTGGAGATCCAACAATAATGTCATTTTGATCAGTATATTTATATAATAGTATATAATATGCTGATAATAAAAACATATATGGGGTAATATGTAAATCATTACATAAATTTTCTATTTTTTTTGTAGTTTGTATATCAAAATTAAAATTAAATTTTTTGCCATCAAAAGATTTAATTGCAGGTCTTGAATATGTGGTAGGCATATTTAAAGATGGAATTTCATCACTAAATTGATTTATCCAATATTTTTTAGCTTCAATAAATTCACCAGATGCAAATTTTTTCTGCTCAAAATTAATATAATCAGTGTAAGTTACGTTTAAATTATCAAGAGCTTCACCATTATATAGTTTACATAGCTCATCTATAAATATAGATAAAGAGGTACCATCAGATATGATATGATGCATATCCACAAAAAATGCACTTTTACCATTTGATAAATTAATATATTTTGCTCTTATAAGTGGAGCATTTGATAAATCAAATGGTTTAACAAAACTTTTAAATTCTTCATGCAAAGTAGTAGTTGGTACATTGTTTTTGACTTCTAAGTTAAATGATACATCATTATCAATTTTTTGAATAAGTTTATTATCACGTGTTAAAAAATGTGTTCTAAAAGATGGATGTCTTTGTACTAACTCTTTTATACATTTTTCTAATTTAATAGAATCTAAAGGACTATTTAAAATAATTCCTCCAGGTGTGTTATATAATGTTGATTCTGTGCCAGCAATATTTGAGTTATAATAAATTCTTTTTTGAGCTGATGAAAGTTCAAAAAATGAATTAGAGGATAAATCTATAGATTTTTCTTTGTTTGTAATATGGTATGTAGATCTTTTTTCAATAAAATCAGAAAGCATTTTTATTGTTGGATATGTAAAAATATCTTGAGCTGAAACATTAAATCCATTATTGTATAAAAAAACTTGTAGCTTAATTGAACTTAAAGAGTCTCCACCTAAATCAAAAAAATTATCATTAATTCCTATGCTGTCTAAATTTAAAACAGATTTAAAAGCATTAACTAATTCTAATTGAAGTTTGTTTGAAGCTTTTTCATAATTAGAAGAGCTTGACATTTTTATGTTGTTAAGAGCTTTTTTGTCTATTTTCCCATTGCTTGTTAGTTTGAATTGGTCAACCTGAACTATATAATTTGGTATAAAATATAAAGGTAATTTATTTTGCAAAAATATTTTTAATTTATCAATAGAAATAGTTGTATTGGAAGTAAAATATGCAATAAGTTTATTTTTAGAATAAATTACAATGCATTTTTCAATATCAGGATATAAGTAAATAACTTTTTCAATTTCTCCAAGTTCAATCCTATGTCCATTAATTTTTACTTGTGAATCATTTCTTCCAACAAAACTTATGGTGCCGTCATTATTCCATTTGACAAGATCTCCTGTTTTATATGCAATATCATTACAATATGAAAGTTTTATAAAAGACTCTTTATTAAGATTTGTATTAAAAATATATCCTTTGCTTAAGTTATCTCCTGTAATATACAATTCACCTATACTTCCAATTGGTATCAACATTAAATTTGAGTTTAAAACAAATAATTTTAAATTAGAAAGTGGTTTGCCAATTGGAATAATATTATAATTATTGATATTTTCAGTAGACAATGAATAAGACGTAGCACATATAGTAGTTTCTGTTGGTCCATAAGCATTTATTATAGTACAATTTGAATTTAAATTATAATATTGTTTTACAATGTTATAATGTATTGGTTCTACACCTAATAATATTTTATTAATTTTATTATATTTTTTTTCAAATAGTATTTTATATACATCATCTAGTAAATTAGGTGGTATATATAGCATGGTTATATTATTGTTTATAATACAGTCACAATAATTAAATATATTAGTAATTGAATTTTCTGTATATAAACATAAAGTAGAACCATTTAATAATGAAATAAAAATTTCAAAAATACTTACATCAAAACAAATACTTGTTGAAGCTAATATTCTATCTTCAGAAGAAATATTTTTAAAAGAGTTGTTAAAAGAGTGAATAAAATTATTTAAGTTTTTATGAGTAATAGCAACTCCTTTTGGATTTCCAGTTGAACCAGAAGTATAAATGACATATAAAATATCTGAAGGTGTATTTTCATTTTTTAAGTTAAGGTTATTGAATGTAGAATAGTTTATTTCATCAATATTAATTATTGTATAATTAGTATTTAAAGTTGGTATAGATTTTGTGTTAGTTAAAATGTATTTTGAATTGCTATTTTGTATGATATATTTTATTCTATCAATAGGATAATCTGGGATAATTGGCAAATATGTATTTCCAGATTTTACAATAGCCAAAATAGAAACAATTAAATCTATAGAGCGATTTAATATAGTAGGAATCATACTGCCATGAGGTATTTTTAAACTTTTTAAATACGTAGCCAAACTATTTGCTTTTTCATTTAATTCTTTATATGTTAATTTTTGATTTTCAAAAACAACGGCAATATTATCTGGTGTTTTTCTTACTTGTTCTTCAAACAATTCTGAAATTGTTTTATCTTTTGGATAATCCATATATGTATTATTAAAATCATATAATAGTTTTTCTTTTTCATAAGGTGTTACTATTTCTATATCCTTTAAATTTATTTCTTCGTTATCTAGTATTTGATTTATAATATTTAAAATTCTAGCATGAATAGAGCAAATATCATCAAGTGAATATTTAGCTGTTTGATAATCATATGCAATATTTAAAGTTCCAGTATTATCTAAATCAAAAATATGTATGTCAAGACTATCAACTATATAGTCAGGTGTAGACCAGCTAGAAACAAAATTAATTTTTGAATTAGGACTATCAGTTCTCATGTTTTGGTAAGAAAATCCTATATCATATAAATTAGGAATAGAAGAATTTTGTTTTCTTAAATCTTCTAATAAATATTGATAAGGATATTTTTGATGTCTAAAAATATCAAAAAAGTCACTTGAAATTTTAGAAATAAATTCAGAAAATTTCAGTTCGTTATTTATAGTTACTTTAAAAGGAACATTACTAATAAACATACCTGTTGTATGTTTATCTTTAAAATTTGATCTATTTAAAATAGGTGTACCTATTACAAATTCATTTAAATTCGAAACTCTACCAAGATATAAAGCAATAATTCCCATAAAAAAATTAAAAGGAGATGCTTTGCATTTTTTTGAAAAATTATTTATTAATTCAAAAGTTTCTGTAGGTAAAGTAAAAACTTTTCTTTTAGCTAAAGGATTAAATTTTGAAACATCATTGGATGTTAAAGAACTTGGAATTGAGGCTAGTTCTGGAACATTAGCATAGATAGAATTCCAATATTCTTTATCTTTTAAGAATTTATTACTTTTTAAATATTCATTTTCTGTTTCTATATAATCAATATATGATGGAAAACTAAAGTCATTTTTGTTAGGATTTTCAAGTAATTCAGAATATATATTAATAATTCCATCAATAATAAGGCCAGATGTCCAAGCATCGGCAATTAAGTGATGGATACTAATAACAAAGCCACCATGATTATCTGGAAATTTAAAAAGTTTTGCAGAATATAGTTTAGAATTAAGGACATCAAAAGAAGTATTAGAAAGTTTTTTTTCTAATTTTTTTACATCCTTGTTAGATTCAACATTAATTATCTCAATAGGAAATTCTTCAAAATTTTGTAAAACTTGAACAACACCTTCTGGAGATTTTATAAATTTTAAATTAAAACTTGCATTGTTTTTTGCAAATAAATTAATTGCTTTACATAGAAGTTCAAAATTAACATTTTCATTAATTATTACACTACCTGCAATATTTTCTACAGGAATTCCATTATATACTTCCTCTGTAAACCAAATTGATTTTTGTGGGTTGGTTAAATTATAAATATTATTGTTCATAAAACCACCTTTTAATTATACATCCTAATTATTAAAATTTATCATATTAATAATCAATCGAATTATATCATAAAAGCTAACAAAAACAAGTACTTTTGGGAAAAAATATGACATAAAAACAATAAAATAATGATTTAAAATTTATAAATTTGTTAATAATAAATTTATTGGAAGGTG
Organism: Clostridiales bacterium UBA1742; assembly: GCA_002314935.1. GTDB lineage: Bacteria > Bacillota > Clostridia > TANB77 > CAG-508 > CAG-452. Next base: position 23,222 of record DCHW01000026.1, read on the forward strand.
AAGAATGTACGAATACAAAAATACGGGTAATAAACTAATGAGAATAATAATTTTAATAACATTAATGCTAATGGTATCTGCTCTAAGCATATATATTTATGATATGTATAGCAAAATTGAAATATATTCTTATGATTATAATTTGAATAATTATGCAACAAAAACTTCTTATGTAGAAAAAAATGAAAATGATACAAATATTTTAGAAAATGTAACAGAATGTGTAGTTGGAATTTCTAAAATAAAAAATAATGGAGACACTATTTTCTTAAACAATAGCACAACAGAATTAGGACTTGGAAGTGGAATGATAGTTTCAGAAAATGGATATATATTAACTAATTTACATGTATGTGGAGATAAATATAGCAGTTGTTATGTTTCGGTGGAAAACGGGCAAACATATACAGGAGAAGTAGTATGGGGAGATAGTGATTTAGATTTGGCAATTGTTAAAATAAAAGCCAATGGACTAAAGTATGTTAGCTTTGGAGATTCAGATTCAATAAAATTGGGTGAAAAAACATATGCAATTGGTAACCCTATTGGAAGTGAATTCCAAAGAACGATTACTTGTGGAATAATTAGTGGATTAAATAGAACTGTTAAAATTCAGGAAAATGAAGAGAATTCATATATGGAGGATTTAATACAAACTGATGCAACAATTAATCCAGGGAATAGTGGAGGTCCATTAATTAATGAAAACGGAGAAGTAATAGGAATTAATTCTATAAAAATAACAGATGCAGAAGGAATAGGATTTGCTATACCAATTAATATTATAAAGCCTGTAGTGGAAAACTTTGTGAGTAATAATAGCTTTGAAGAGGCATATTTGGGTATATTTGCATATGATAAAAGTGTTATTCCGTACTTAAATTCAAATTTAAATTTTAATAATGGAATTTATATTGCACAAATTTCATATGATGGACCATGCCAAAATGTAGGATTAAAAATAGGGGATATTATTACTAAAATTGATGATAGTGAAATAAGTAAAATGAGTGAATTAAGAGAATATATTTATACAAAAAAACCAAAAGATACTATAACATTAACAATAAAAAGAGGAAATAAAGAGTATGAAATTGAAGTAATATTGGGAAAAAAGTAAAAAAATGTTGATTTATGTTAAGAATGGTGTTAAAATTAAAAAACCTTATATTAGTATTATTTCTCCTGGCATATTTGATAGTACTACATGAGGAAAATAATTTTTGGAGGAATGTTATATGAAAATAGGCGAATACCTGAACACAGTTGCGACAACCGAGGGCTGGGAACGGGGCAATGCAATTAGCATTGTAACGGAACTAATAAAAGACCATAAAGAGTATAAGATGCTCAATGGCTTTTTAACAGCGGCTCAGCAGGGAAGAAAAGAGGTCTGCATTGGTAGATGCTTAGCACCATTGGAATTAGAAAGTGAGGGTATCGCTTTTAAACAAAATGCCAGTGGCACAGCAATTGTTGCTTACTGGTAATAAGGCAAATTACAAGGGCGTGTGAAAGCATGTCCTTGTGATTTTTTATTATGTAGGAAAGTTCTCCAGAACTTTCTGAAATAAAAAGAAAAGTTTCCATAGAAAGTGCGATTGCAAAGCAATCTGCACAAGGTGGCGAAGCTACTTTTTTTTTATGTAAAAGTGCTTCTTTAACAAGAGCAACTGTAGAGCCACTTTTCTTACAAAAAATAAAAATATTAATTTATTGTAAAAAATATTTAGTTATGATAGTATATGAAAAACAGTAAATGATGAACGAAAAAATATATGGAGGTTAAAATGAAAGTATTAGTTATAAACCATTCACCATTTATTGGTTCTGGTAGTGGAACCTACACTATGAATATTGTAAAAGCATTAAAGGAAAAGCAAGAGGAAGTAGAAGTTATTACTGCAGCGAATAGCTTAGAATTTCCTGATATGGGTGATATAAATGTTAGGAGAATATTTTTTAAAAATAAAGATCATGTGGAAGGAGAACTTAATTTTAACGTGCCTTGCTTTGATCAATATCCTACAAGTGATGTTGTTTTTTATGATATGACAGAACAACAACTAAATGATTATCAAGATGAGTTTAGAAGGGTATTAGAAAAAGCAATTAATGAATTTAAACCAGATTTAATACATACACAACATATATGGATATGGTCTAGTATAGTAACAGAATATAATATACCAACAATTATTACATCACATGGATCAGATATGATGGGATATGATATAGACAACAGTTTTTATCCTTATTGTATTAAAGCAATTAATGGTTGTGAAAAAATAGTAACTATTTCTAAAAAGAATTATGAAGATATTATATCTAAATTTCCAGAAGCAAAAGAAAAATGTGTAATATTAAAAAATGGATATGATACTAATATTTTTAAATTAAGTAATTATAGCAGAGAAGAAGTATTAAAAAAATATAATATAAATAAAAAGTATGATAATATTGTTTTGTTTGCTGGAAGATTAACAGAAAACAAAGGTATAGATATATTATTAAATGCAGCAAAAAAATATGAAGATGGAAATATACTTACAATAATAGCAGGAGGTGGAGGCCTTTTAAAAGATTTGCAAAAACAAGTTAAAGATTTAAATTTACAAGATGTAGTTTTTGTAGGTGATCAATCACAAAGAAATTTATGTAGGTTATATAATATAGCAGATGTATTAGCTGCACCTTCAAGGGTAGAAGGATTTGGATTGGTTGGAATAGAAGCGTTAGCATGTGGCATACCAGTTATTGGAACAAAAGAAGGTGGAATGTCTGATTTTATAACTGAAGAATACGGTGATTTAGTTCATATAGAAAATGTAGAAATGCTATATAATTCAATAACAAAAATATTAAAAAATAAAGAAAAATTTGCAAGGGAAAAACTTGCAAACTTTGCACAAGAAAATTATTCTCAAAAAGCAGTTATAAATAACTTAATAAATACATATCAAAATGTTTTAGAGAGTAGCAGCAACAACTAAAATACCTAAATTATTTTTATAAATTTCATTAAATTGAGAAATTGGAAGCGGGTTTTGACCAAGACCTGCTTTTTTTATTATGTAGGAAAGTTTTCCAGAAGTATCTGGAATAAAAAGAAAAGTTTCCATAGAAAGTGCGATTGCAAAGCAATCTGCACAACATGGCGAAGCTACTTTTTTATATACATTAATAATTATTATATTTATGATTAAAAAGGAATAAATTCTTGAAAAAACAATAAAATAATGATAAAATAACGATAAGAAAAGCCAAGGAGGTTGCTTGATATGATTAATATAAGACCAGTATCAGATTTAAGAAATAAATATCCAGAAATTGAGGAGTTAGTTTTAAAAGAAGATGAAGCAGTGTATTTAACAAAAAATGGGTATGGTTCAATGGTGGTAATGAGTTTGGAAAAATATTCAAAATTAATGAGTAATTTAGAATATGACGAATACATTGAAAATGCTTTAGATGAAGCAGATAAAGAAGCAGAAAATCCAAAAACTAAATATTATTCACATGAAGAATTTAAACAACTAGCTAGGAGGATAATAGATGGCGAAAAATAAATATAAAATAAATTATACAGATACATTTATAAAACAATTTAATAATATTTTGAAATATTTTATATATAAACTGCAAAATAAAATTGCAGCTGAAAGCTTTTATGATGAAGTAGTTAAAGAAATAGAGAGTCGAAGTGAAAATCCTGAAAGTTTTGAAAAATACAATTCTAAAAGGAAAAGAAAAAATACATATTATAGAATTTATGTAAAAAATTATACGATATTTTATGTAGTAAAAAATAATACTATGGAAATAAGAAGAATTTTATATTCCAAGAGAAATTTTGATAATCTAATATAAAATTCTTCAGTAGATATTGATATATGCGAGTTTTAAATATAATAATTAGTTTTATAAAACAGCACCTAAAATTAAAATACCTAAATTATTTTTATAAATTTCATTAAATTGAGAAATTGGAAGCGGGTTTTGACCAAGACCTGCTTCTATTGTGTATCCAGGCTTTTTATATTGTTGTAAAAACCAATCTTTATAACCTGCAAAACTCGAATTAAATTCTGGATTTGTTAAGGTATAACCTGAAATTGATGCAAAAGTTTCTCCAATTGTTTTAGCTTCAGTAGATGCATAATTTTGAAATTGCCAATAAATTTCTTTGCCTTGCGTATGGTATGCAAGAATTAGCCTAAAATTATGTTGTAGTGTAAAATTATATAAAGCTAATGCTTCGGGGGCAACTAGTGGACCTTCTCCAACATAATCCCTAGGTGAAGGAGATGTAAAACCTTGTGAAAATTTTATTTTTTTTGCTTTTTCCCAACCAGCAGGAAATTGTAAATTTAAATCTACACCATTTATATTTGCTTTCCAGCCATCTGGAAAGGGAATTGAAGGATATCTATTAGAAATTTTTTTTGCATTAGTATAAATAGAACTACCGTATTGGGTAAAAATTATTTACTAAATTTACACCATCAGGATTACACAGTGGAACAATATAAATTGAGGAATAATTATAAATATCTTTTGCTTTTTGACCATAAATTTTAGAATTGTTTGAATATGCAATACAAAAATCTTCAATAAATTTCATAAGAATATTACAAGTTATTGATTCATTAGCATGAATGGCAGCAGAATAAAAAACATGATTTTTACCTTTTCCAATACGTATATATGGAATTGAATTTCCTAAAACACTATAACCAATAATATCTGACTGTAAAAAAGGATATGTTGTTAATAATTGTTTAATATCATTATATAAAATACTTGTAGTATACAAAGATGATGTAGATACGATAGACATAATAACCTCCTAAAAATAAATCCTTAATTATAATATTTAAATTTAATAAAATATGTGATAAAATACTATAAAATATTTATGGAGGTAACTTATGGAAAAGAAAGAAATATTAAAAAAAGTTGATCATACCTTGCTTAATCAAACTGCTACATGGGAAGAAATAAAAAAAATATGTGATGATGCAATAAAATATAATGTTGCTTCAGTATGTATTCCACCATGTTATGTAGAAAGTGTAAAAAAATATGTTGAAAACAAAATGAAAGTATGTACAGTTATTGGATTTCCAAATGGATACAATACAACAGAAGTTAAAGCATTTGAAACACTACAAGCAATTGAACAAGGTGCAGATGAAATAGATATGGTAATAAATATTGGATTTTTAAAAGATAGAAAATATGATTATATTGAAAATGAAATAAAAAAACTAAAAGAAATATGTAATAATAAGATTTTAAAAGTAATAATAGAAACATGTTTATTAAATGAAGAAGAAAAGGTAAAAATGTGTGAAATTGTAAATAAAGCTGGAGCAGATTTTATAAAAACATCTACAGGATTTTCAACAAATGGAGCAACTTTTGAAGATATAGAATTGTTTAAAAATAATTTAAAAAATAGTAGTGTAAAAATAAAAGCAGCAGGTGGAATAAAGTCATTTGCAGATGCAGAAAAATTTATAGAATTAGGCGCAGATAGACTTGGTACTAGTAGATTAATAAAAATATTAAATGATGAAAACAAATAATTAATAATATATTGAAATATTAAGTAAACTTTGGTAAAATGTAGCAAATAGAGTAGAAAATAAATAGTTAAGTGTTACTAAACGGGAAGTTGTTAGTAAACGAAAAAGCTTTTAGCTTTGCTGATTTATTTTCGCATTCCGCTATTAAACAAAGTTTATCTTTATTTAACGTGGAAGCTCCAAAAATTAAGGGGGCTTTTTATTATGACAAAATTATGCATAACAAAAAACAAAAAAAATATTTTAGCGGCATTGTTATTAGCAGTGCTATTAATTCTTTCTAGATTTTTATCTGTAAAGACAAGCTTATTAGTAATAAGTTTTAGTTTTATTCCACTTATGATTTGTGCAATTTATTTAGGACCTAAATATGCTACTTTAATTGCTGCACTTGGAGATTTAATAGGTGCTTTGTTATTCCCTTTTGGAACATATTTTATAGGATTTACAATTTCAGCAGGACTTATCCGGTTTTGTTTATGGAGTGTTTTTATATAAAGAACCAAATAAAAAAATATCTAATTTTAAATTTGTTTTAAAATTAATTATAAGTAGTGTTATATCACTAGGTTTAATAAAAGTATTAATGGAATCATTATTTTTAAAAATTTTATATGGTAAAGCATATATGATGATTTTGGCTACAAGAATTGGAACACAAATAATAATGTTACCAATACAAATAATAACAATTTATTTATTGGAAAAAGCGTTTACACCATTAGTAAAAAAATACTTATGTAATGAAGAAAAAATTGGGATAGATGAATATTTAGATACATTTGATAAATTTACAAAAGACCCTAATTTAGATGCAATGAAATATTTAATGCAAAAATTTGATAATCCACAAGATAAATTAAAAATAATTCATGTAGCTGGTACAAATGGAAAAGGAAGTGTTTGCGAAATGCTTTCATCTGTACTTGTTAATGCAAATTATAAAGTGGGAAAATTTATATCACCACATCTTATAAAATTTAATGATGGAATTTATATAAATAAAGTTGAAATTACAAATGAAGAAGTAGAAGAAATTATGGAAGAATTGTCACAACATATAAGCGAATATAACCAAACACACGAAACACCTGTAAAATGGTTTGAAGCAATAACTAGTTTAACATTAATTTATTTTGCAAAAAATAATTGTGATTTTGCAATATTAGAAACTGGGCTTGGAGGAACAACAGATTGTACTAATATTGTGAATTCATTAGTGTCTATAATTACAAATGTTGGATTTGATCATGTAGACATTTTGGGAAATTCGTTAGAAAAAATTGCAGAACATAAAGCAGGAATTATTAAGCCAAACACAGATACAATTTCTGTATTGCAAGAAACAGTTACTGAAGTAATACGTAACAAATGTATAAAAGAAAATGCAGTATTGCATATGGTATCAGATGAAAATATTAAAAATTATTCATATACGCAAGAACTACAAAATTTTGATTATAAAAATTATAAAAATATAGAAATAAATTTAAAAGGAAAAGTTCAAACATATAATGCAGCAGAAGTTTTAGAATGTATAGATATTTTAAAAGAAAAGGGATATGAAATTCCAGATGAAGCTATATACACAGGATTAAAAAATGTTATCCATAGGGCAAGAATGGAAAAATTAAGTGACAATCCTTTGATTATTTTTGATGGTGGTCATAATGAAAGTGCTATAATGAGCTTTAAACAAAACATATACCAATATTATAAAGACAAGAAAAAAATATATATAGTTTCTAATTTAAAAACAAAAGATTATAGAACAAATATAAAATTATTATGTGAGGACAAAGATGCAATATTTATTTTTACAGGAGGAAATAATAAGCATAAATATGTTTCAAAGGAAGCTTTATATAATGAAGCAAAAAATTACTTAGATATGAACATTTACAAATATGAATTTAAAGAAGCATTAAATATTGCAATGAAGGCCTATTCTGATTATGCAATTATAATTGTTGGAAGCTTCTATGTGTATAAAACAGCATGCGAGGTTATAAAAAATGATAGAAATTAAAAACGTAGATTACAGTTACAGAAATAAAAAAAGAGTATTGCAAAATGTTAACCTTGAAATAGAAGAAAATGAAATGATTGCAATAATAGGCAAAAACGGTTCTCGGAAAATCTACTTTAGCTAAATTAATAGCAGGAATTATTAAACCTAAAAAAGGTGAAATTAATATTAATGAAATAAATACGTCAAAAACAAAAGATTTTGTAAATTTAAGGAAAACAGTAGGAATGGTTTTTCAAAATCCAGAGAATCAAATTATTTTTAATAATGTGTATGATGATTTAGCTTTTGCAATAAAAAATTTAAAATTAGATAATGAAGAAATAAGAATAAAAGATGCCTTGCAAAAAGTAAAAATGGAAGAACATATAAATAGTGAATCATATAATTTATCACTGGGACAAAAACAAAGAATTGTAATAGCAGGTATCCTTGCAATAAATCCAGATTATATTATTTTTGATGAACCGACAACAATGCTAGATTCAGAAGGAAAACAAGATGTTTATGATATAATAAAAGAATTAAAAAAGAAAAAAACTATTATTTATATAACAAATATAATTGATGAAATACTAATGGCTGATAAAATTGCAATAATTGAAGAAGGTAAAATATTAAAAATTTTTAAAAAAGATGAAATATTAGAAAATGCATTGTTTTTGAAAGAGCATAATTTTAAGTTGCCAAAGATAGTTGAAAATGTAATTGAATTACAAAAAAATGAAGTAGAAATTAATATGGATAAATGGACAAACAATGAATTTATGACCAAGATAATAGAGGTGCTAAAAAATGAAAAATATAATTAAATTTTTAGTATTTATTTGTTATTCAATTTTAATATTTTTTATAAATAACTATATTGTACTTGGTATAATAACAATTATTAATGCAATATTAATAGTTATATTAAAATTAAATTTTAAAGATGTTATAAAAAAGCTATTAAAATTATTTGTTTTTATTGGATTTACAATAATTATTAATATTATAGTGGAATCAATTGATTATGCAATATTAATAGCAATAAAATTGTTATTAATTTGTAATATAACATATATATTTTCAAAAACAATTACGTATATGGAGTTTGCAGAAGTAATAGAAAAAATATTTTATCCATTAAAAATATTTAAAATAGATTCTAAAAATGTTGGATTAATTATATGTATATCCATTGCTTTTATTCCAATATTACAAAAGGAATTAGAAGAATTGAAAAATGCATTAAAAATAAAGGGATTTAAAATTAATTTAATTAATATACTAAAAAATATTAATATAATTAGTAAACCATTTTTTATATCAATATTGCGTAAAGTAAATGAATTAGAAAATTCATTAGCTATAAAAGGATATATGTTTTGATAAAACTAAATAATATAAAAAAATATTGAAAATAAAAAAACGATAATATATAATTTAAATATCAAAAACAAAAGAAAAAGGTGGTGAAAAAATGAAGGAAAATAAAAAAATTAAAATAGGTTTAGGAACAGCAATATGCATTTTTATAATTGTATTATTGATAATAGCACTAGCAGGAGTTTATTATTTTGGTTTTATAAAAAATAATGAAAAAATTGAAGTAATAAATAATGAAAAAATTGCTTTAGAAAAAGAGATAACTACTCTAGAGCAGGATAATAATTTAGGAACAGAAGAAACAAATGTAAATGTAAGTAGTACTAGTGAAAATGTAACATATAAAGATATTGTTGGAGTGTATACTGGAAAGATAATATTAAATGAAACCGATTCTGAAGGAAATAAATTTAGTGATGGATATTGTTTAACTTTATATGAAAATGGTACATACAAATATGAACATGGTGTAGCTGCAGCAGGTGGAACTATTGGAAATTATATTATAGAAAATGACTCCATAATACTTAATAAATGGTTTAAAACAAGTTCTGATACAAGTGCTGTTGCAACAAATGGAAAAATAGAATTAACTTTAAATAAAGATGGAAGTATAATTGATTTTAATGAAGCAACAAAGGTTACATTAAAAAAAATAAAAACAAATATTGAAGTTGACGAAGTTAACCAGTTAATACATGGAGAAGGATTAGGAAACGAACATGGATTTGTAAAGGAATAAATAGAATTATTTATATTAAAATATAAAAACCCAAGGTAGCAAAGTTATTACCTTGGGTTTTTTATAAATTAGTAAACAATTTAATTTTTCGGCATATTATGTATTGGGTAGAAATACCACAATATATAATAAGGAGTGAAAAAATGAGTAGAGCTATAGGAAATTGGTTACTTATTGTTATAGTAGCAGTTGTATCAATTATAGTAGCGGCTTTAATAATATCTGATATTACTGTAAAAGTTACATTTAATAGTAATGGAGGATCATCTGTTTCAAGTCAAAATGTAATTAAAGGTAAAAAAATTATTGAACCAGAAATACCAGCTGGACCAGATGGACTAGAATTTGTTGGTTGGTTTTATAATGATGTACAGTGGAATTTTAATGAAGATACTGTAAAAGGAGATATGGAACTTGTTGCAAGATGGAATTGGGACGGAAAAACAGCTAATTATGATTGGTTTACTAAAAGCGAGTATGAAAAAACAGAGGATTTTTATATAAGTAATGGTGCAGAATTATATGCATTAGCACAACTTGTAAGAGAAGAAAATTCTGTGAATTTTGAAGAAAAAAATATTATTTTAACAAAAGATATATACATTAATGGAAAAGAGTGGACTCCAATAGGTACTGAAACTATTGCTTTTAAAGGAAACATAATAGGACAAAATCATAAAATTTCAGGTCTTACTATAACAGATGAAAATCAAAATATTACAGGTTGGGATGCTGCTCTATTTGGATCTATAGAAGGTTCAAAAACTAAAGCAGTAGTTATTAATGATTTAATAGTGGAAAATGTAAATATTAGTCTTAATAAAAAAGATGGAAGTAATTATGCAGGAACAGCAGTAGCTGGTATTATAAAAAATGTAAATGTTTACAATGTAATTGCAACAGGAAAAATTAATGTAAATACTAATGCTAGTACTGTAGCAGGAATGTTTTTAGTTAATGAAGATACTGTTAAAATGGAAAATGTTATAAACAATGTTGAAATTTCTGGAACAAGATATAATGCAACAACTTCAGCAAGTGCATATTTTATTTTAGGCGGAATAACAGGCCAAATAGCAGGAGATGGTCCGTTTTATTATAATAATTGTGTAAACAATGCAAATATAATAATGGATAATCCATTTAAAGATGATTTAACTGAAAATATAGGAGGATATGTTCCAGAAACAATAGCGGGACATATTGTGGGGCAAACAGCAGCTTTTTCAAAATTAAGAGTAGTATTTGATAATTGTACAAAATCAGAAAATGCTTTGATTTATGGATCACATTTATATAAAATAGTATCAGATTCTAATGGATATAAATTTGAATTTGTAAATCAAGCAGTAATGCAAGGGAAAAGATATATAGACGAAACAAATACTATAGATTATGGTTATACTTATATTACTGGAGATAAAGATATAAGTTTTAAATATGGAAATGAAACAATATATTTTGTACCAACAGATACTGTTTTTAATTTGGATACAATTAATGAAGATTATAAAACTAAAGGTACAGTTGGATTTGTAGATAAAGATAATTGCTTTTATTCAACTAAAGTTGCAACTACAGAAGAAGATATAAGAGTTGTTGCAGGTGGAAAATGGCTAGTAAGTTATAGTCCGGGAGACCATGCAATAATTTATACATTTGATAAATAAAAGAAAAAACAGGTAATTAGCCTGTTTTTTCTTTTTTATATAGAGCATCCATTTTATTCCAGAAGGAATATAACTGCTCTGAGGGAGCTTGCAAATTTAGAGATTTTTGTTTAAGTTTGTTAAAAGTTTCTTCAGTAATTATTTGTTTTGCTATTGCTGTGAGAATAATTTTATCAAGCAAATGGGAATCAATGCAATAATATCTACAAAAAGATTTTTTGCTTAATGGACTGTTTGAATAAAGAATTGTCCAATGAAGTATTTCTTTTTCTTTTGGTAAATATTTTTGACGCTCAATAATAAGATGGGCATATTTCTTTTTCGACCGAATGCCAGCAGCTTCGCCTGCTTTAGCAGTAGAATTAAAAACAGCTTTTCTTACAATTAGTGAAATTGTTTTGTCATTAACTGCACCGATAATTATGGCTTTGGCAAGTAAATTATAAAAAGTACTACTACTTATATTATATTCTTGCTCAAAGAATTGATGAGAACATGCAAATTCTGTTTCGGCATATTGCCTAGCAAGTTCTGCCATTTGTACCCGGGAAAAATTTTTAACAGTTCTTTTCATAATTAGCGCCCTCCTAAAAATTAGTAAAAAAATTATATAACAACGCAACAATTATGTCAACAATAGTTGACATAATTGTAATAAAGAATGTATAATAAATAAAGCAAAGTTTTTATTAAATAACAAAGGAGACTTATTATGAATGAAGAGTTAAAAACAATGCTTGATGAATACTTTGTTACAGGTAATGGATTTTCATTATATGTAGAAAGCAGCGAAATGGCGGAAACTATTTTATTACAGAATGGTTTTAAACGGATTAATTTAAACAACGTAAAGAAAAAAAGAAAAAAGGCAATTATTGGTATGTTTAAAGAAGGTTATAGAACATATTATAATTCGCAAACTAAAAACAAGTTAGCATTTATAGGATATTCGGTTTTACGAGTAACTTATATTAATGGAAAAAAAGCTGTTTTAGTATATGTAATGTAAAAGACAAAAAAGGTAGTAATGTTTTACTACCTTTTTCTTTTAATTATATTATTTGTTAGTTACAATAATTTTTGCAAAATTATATATTAAAAATAATAAAAAGAAATTAAAAATTCAGATGTGTTATATTTGTTAAAAGATTTTTACTTAAGGCTTTTAAAACTGCTACCTTAATTAGAGATTTTTTAATAGAACAAACAATGATTTTATTGAACAATTTAGTATTTATTCTATAGTATCTACAATAATAAAAGTTAAATAGTAAAAAATACCAGTAGCTAAAACTACTGGTATTTTTATATTTTATTGGTCGGGGTGAAAAGATTACTAAAAATGCTATTTCCCTCTTATAATCAACATTTTCCATATTGTTTTTCAAATTGCGGAGCGAATTTGCGGAATATTTAGTACTTTATAAGCCTTAAAATTCTAACAAATTCACTGCAATTTTATCTTTTGTTTTATGCTTTTAAATAATATTCATTAAATAAATTGTGTTCTTTCATATAATTAACAAAGTTTTCATTTTCTGAATCAATGAAATGTCGGTCAACATCAATATAATATTTATTTGTTATTTGAATGTCTGCATGACCTAATATCTTTTGTAAAACAATAGGTGGCATTTTAGCTTCAGCACATCTTGTTGCAAAGGTTCCTCTTAGCATATGGGTATGAACTTGAGTTTTCGTTTTTCCATCTACATCTACATACAAATAAATATCTAGCTTAAATGCAATTCGCTTGATAGCAGAATTTATTGTGCCTTCTGCATAAAATCCCCCAGTTGTGTTTTCTGGGTTATAGAATAGTAAATTAAACTTATTCTTTTCTACATGAGCTAAACATTCATTAAGATATTTTAAAGCAATATCACTTAAATGAATTGTTCTTCTACCTGTTGGTGTTTTAGTATCTAATCCAATACAGTCTTTTCCATTTTCATCTTTGGTAATTGTTTTAGTAATAGTAATTGATTTGTTTTCTAGATCAATATCTTTCTTATAATCCAAAGATAAAGCTTCTCCAATTCTCATACCAGTTGTAAGCAATAGTAAGAATAAATTTTTGTGTTTACAATTATAGATAGGTGTAGTTTCAAGATAATCTACAAGCTTTTTTTCTTTATCTAATGTAAGTGCAATTACATCAGGTACAACTTTAATTACTTTTGTTCTAGGCTTTTGAATAGCATTATAACCGCTCATAAAATTATCTCTAATCATATTTTGACTATAAGCGTAATCAAAAGCTCTTTTAATAATTCTAAACCTTTCTTTAATTGTAGTTGGAGAATATTCAGCAAGCTCATTTAAATAGTCAATAATTTCCATTCTACTAACTTTGTTAATAGGTTTTGTAGTAAAAGATTCCTTTTCAATCATTTTTAAGTTTGTAGTGTTTTTGTTATGAGTATTGCTATTAATTTTATGAAGTTTGTAGTCTTCCATATAAAGAGGTCTAGCAATATCCATAATAGATAAATTGGTTTTACTAATTATTCTTGGTCCACCATTTTTATCAATGTTAAGCTTTGCCTCTAATGCAAGATTTAAAGCTTCTTCTTCAGTATCTGCAACAAATGTCTTTTTTAATTCTTTCCCTGTTATAGTATCTCTACCTAAAGCCACAGTAGCTTTACTTGTCTGAGAAAAGTAAAACAAATTGCATCCACTATTTTTACAAATATGCATTCTTTCCAAACTATCTGCTAATTGATAAGGTTTACTTTTACATATATTGCAATTTTCACATACACTTTTATCAACATTCTTTTTAGGCCTGATAGAAGGGTATGTGCCATAAGTTATTCCATTAATTTTACTCATTTTAAAAATCCTTTCTATGATAAAATTAAAGGAAAACTATTGCTATATTAAGATTTTATGCTATAATTATATTAGATTAAGAAACATATAGCAAGGTCTTCCTTGTAATTTTATATGAGTTTAAAAAGTCTCTTTTGAAGGTTTAAATGTTCCATATTTAAATCTTCTTTTTTATTCATTTGTTTGGATATTTTTAAAATACTCTTTAAAAGATTCCTCCATAACAAGCCAAGACTTACCAATTTTTTTAGCTGGAAAATCTTTTTTATGGAATAACTCTAAACAAGTTTGATTACCTATCTTTAGTGCTTGTCTAATATCTTTTGTTTCTAAAAATATAGTTCCATTAAGTGTTTTCATAAGCAGTTCTCCTTTCGTTTAGTGTAATAATTAATACCTAAAAGATAGATACTTTGTCTTTCATTGGAATTTCACCACTCCGCAATTTTGCCGAGTTACCCTCATTGCGTGCGACGGCTCATCAGTCGATTACTCTGACTTCAACGCTCAAGCTGTGACTAGGTAAAAGTTTCATTATACGTTGTAAAATATTATATGATGTTCCCAAAATCTAGAACATATTTGTAAATGTTCAAAAGATTTATGCAATTCTCTTGACTATCATTAATAAAAAGTTTATAATCGATAGTGAGAAAAGACAACAAAACCTTTTAAGTTACTCACATTATATATTGAGATTTGTAAAATGTCAACAAATTTTCAAATATATTTTTATTTTTCTCACAAGAAAGGAAGAATTACCCATGAAATTATTTAATATAGCTGTTCCAAAAGATAGTATTTCAATGATTTTAGATCCAGCTGGAGATGTTGAAAATTATAATACTACAATATTTTTATATAAATCAAAAATAGAATTAGCAGATAAAGACAATGAATTTTCAAAACATATAGTATTGGATTTAGACAAAAAAAATAAAAATGAAAAAATTATGAAATTTATGTGTAATCAAAAATATGGGACATTTTTATTAGATTTTTTGAATGCAGACTTTTCAACTGCCGAAAATGCATATAATACATTTTTTGTATATTATGGAATTGAAGGAATTGGAAGTTTAGATGATATAAAAAGAAAATATGCCATTGAGTATTCTACAAGATATGTATCAACTAAGAAATTTCTAGATTATTATTCTAAAGTGTATGAACTTATTAGCATGGATTATATAAAATACCAAAACGATTTAAGAAAAACTGTGGATTTTGTTTTTGATTTACATGAACATAAAAGTACCAAAAATATAGATAAATATTCTAAATTTATGGCTTATTCTTCGGCTATTAATTTAACTGGTCAATTTTACTCACAAATAAGATTAGGAATGGTTAGAAGTTTAGCTAAAGAGTTACCTAATGAAATGAGTATTAAACAATTAGAAAAATTAGCTTTAGATATTGCAAATAAGAAAACTCGTAAAGCAATAGTATATGTTTATGAGAGTACATCTTTTTTTGCACTTACATATGTTGCGTTAAATGACTTAATACAAAATACCAAAAGAAATATAAGTGTATGCCAAAATTGTGGAAGATATTATCTTCAATACTCTGGAAAAGAAATATATTGTGAACTTCCAAATCAAGATGGAAGTCCAACTTGCAAGTCTTATGCTTCAAGAAAAGCTTATGATATAAAAATAGTAGAAGATACAGCAGAACTTGCATATAAAAGAGAATATCAAAGAAGAATGACAAAAGTATATCGCGCAAGTGAAGTAGTAAAACCTGTAATGAGAATGGAATTTAATTCATGGAAAGATAAAGCAAGAAAACAATTAAAACTATATAGACAAAATAAAATAACAGCTGATGAATTGTGCAATTGGCTAGATAAAAATAAATAAAAAAATTAAACTAATTGCCACCACACATATTGACTTGTGGTGGTAATTAGTTTAAAACATTTAGGGATAAGAAGAAATTAAGAAAAGAATTTGATAAATGGAAAAAACAAGCAAAGCAAGAGTTAAGGAATATAAGCAAGAGAGAATAACAGAAAATGAGTTATATAAGCGGATAAGTAATAATAAAAGAGAATGGGATACGCGACAAAAATAATGTTTTTTCACAAAAATATTGACAAGAGATTTTTGCAATAGTATAATACAAATATAAAGAAAAACAGAAAGGTCGATGTACTATGAATGCAGAAAAATTTTTAAAAAATGAAATTCCATATGGAGTAAGGCAAAAACTAATAGGCACATTATCTAGAGCTTATGCAGATACTGAGAATTTAAAGTTATCAGATTCAGCATTTAACTCAAATAAAGGTAATGAAACACTTACTTATATACGAAATCTAAAGGTTGAAGAACAAATAAAAAATGAAATTGAAAATAATTTTTTACCTTTTGGGTATAAAGAATGTAAAAATTATGCTGAAAATTGTACACATTATGAATTTGGAACAAAAAATGCTATTGTTACAGTTTCTAGAGTTCAAAAAGAGAATATGCTACCAAGAAAGGCAATATTTAGAGAGAATTTATCATTTAACAATCAAATTTCTCTTTTTGATGATGAAGAAGCAACAACAAGTAAGAAACATATCCTATTAACTCACGTATGTGAAGATGGCAAGCTAAAAAGTCTAATGTTAGGAATACCATCAGTTGATGGAAAAACATGGGAGTATAATTTGAATTTATTAAAAGAATTCAATGTTATAGAGAACACTGAAGAAGAATTACCTGCAACTACATTAAGAATTAGAAAAGTTGTTAAGGAAGGGAAAAATTAATGTTAAAAGAAAATAAAAATTTAAAAATAGTTCCTGAAAAATTAAAAGAGGCAAGATTGTCAAGAGGATATACAGTTACTTCTCTAGCTGAAAAAATAGGAGTTCTAAAACAAACTATTTCGAAATATGAATTAGGACAATGTTCACCTAGTTATGAAATTATGATAAAGTATTGTAATTTGCTAAATTTTGATATTAACTTTTTTTTATTCAACAATGAAGAAAATAATGATAATTATGGAACGATTTTCTTTAGAAGCCTAAAGTCAGCAGAGAGTCAAGTTAGAGAGGAAATAAAAATAAGAATAAAATGGGCGAATTTAATTTATAAATATATAGATGAATTTATTGAATTTCCAAAATTAAACTTGCCAGATTTTGATTCCAAATTACAGGAAGACTTAGATTTATACAAGATAGAAGAAATTGCAGATACACTTAGAAAATATTGGAATGTAAGTAATGGACCTATAAATAATTTTTCTGTTTTATTGGAACAAAATGGGATAATATTATGTAATAGTAATATTAATGATGTGAAAGTTGACGCATGCTCAGAGGTTATTAATAATACAGCAATATTTTTTATTAGAACAAATGATATTTCTGCATGCAGATTAAGATTTGATTTAGCACACGAATTAGGGCACTTAATCCTTCATTCTAGTATAACAAAAGAGGAATTAGAGAACAAAGAACTTCTTGATAAAATAGAAAGAGAAGCGAATATGTTTGCTAGTGCATTTTTGTTGCCTAGAGAAGAATTTAGTAATGAAGTGTTAGCTTTATCATTAGACCATTTTGTTAATTTAAAAGCTAGATGGAAAGTATCAATAGCAGCAATGATATATAGATGTAAGGAACTAGGAATTTTTAATGATAGTCAAGTATTATATCTTAGAAAACAGATAAGTTTAAAAAAATGGAGAACTATAGAGCCATTAGATGATGTTATTGCAATAGAAAAACCAAAATTATTATCAAATGCTATAAAATTACTAATAGTTAATAGCTTACAAAGTAAAGATCAGATAAATAAAGGAGTTAATATTCCTAAGCAAGATTTGCTAGTTTTATCAAATTTGCCATTGGATTATCTTGATGAAGAGATAGATTTAAAAATTAAGAAGAAAGTTTTAAATATTAATGATTTTAAATTAGAAAGTAATGAGTAAAAAGAAGCAGGTGATTAAAATAAAAAGAAGGCTAAATATATTTATAGATGAAAGTGGAGATTTTGGATTTACAAAGGGAAGTTCAGAATTATATGGTGTTTCATTTACAATACATGAAAGTGATGACTCAATAACAAGTGATTTGGAATACTTAAATAATAGATTAAAAAAAGCTAATTATGATGGAATGATACATTTAGCAGATTTAATTGCAAGACGTGGAGATTATGCTCATTTTAATCTAAAACAAAGAAAAGAAATTTTTTGGTCTATATTTTATTTTTCAAAAAGAGTAAAAGTAAAGATACATACAATTATAGTTGATAAAAGATTTAAAAATAATAAAACACAATTACACATGGAATTAGCAGGAAAGATAAATGAATTTTTCAATTCAATATCAGATTATATGAATGAATTTGACAGAGTAGTTGTTTATTATGATAATGGACAAGATTCATTAGGTGCTATAATTGATACTCTTTTACTTAACAAAACAAATGTTGAACACAGAATAGAATTTAATCACAAAGAGAAAAGACTATTCCAAGTATCTGATATGTTAACATTTATAGATAAAATTGTATATAAACATAACAATAATATGCCTATGACAAAAGCTGAACAATACTTTTTTAGTGTAAAAGATATTTTAGGAATAATAAGACAATTAAAACCTAAAAGATTATATAAATAAAAAGCCATTCTTTCGAATGACTTTTTGCGACGCTCAGCGTCTACACGGGTTTGGTCCTTTTGAGACCAAAGTAGAATAATATCTACAATAAATATTATTCCATAATTTATTTAATTATACACTAAATTTAAGAAAAAGTACATAATTTTTTAAAAAAAGTATAAATTTTTTAAAAATTATATAAATATAGTAAATGAAGATGGAACAGAAAAACCACTTGCTAATAATACTATTAAAATAGCTGATATAAGTAATAATATGTAATGATACAATTATATTCACTTTCACAAAAAATTTGCAAAAAAATTATAGAAATGTTATAATTAGTTTAGTTATTATTAATATATTTTTATATTATAAGGAGAAAAAATATGGAACAATTATCAAGTCAGGATAAAAAAGAATTATTTATGAGCATGGTACAAAAAGCAAAAGATGGTACATTAGACATGATGAGAATGACAAAATCTAGAGAGTATGATGAAACATATAGTAAATTAGAAAATAACAATGGACCATTCGGATTAGTAGTTGGAGGAATTACTAAAGATGGAAAAGTTTCAGTTTATCTTGCAGAATTAATGTATAAACAACTTCCAAGTGATATGGTGGGCGGTTCAATGATTTCATCTTTGGAACTTGAAGAGTCTGAGTTAAGTGATTTTTTAGATAGATTTTATGATATGAATAATATGGAAATATTAAATGAATTTTTTAAAAATCAACCTGATTATGTAAAAAATGCTAGTCTTCAAGAATATAAAGATAATGGATACAATCGCTTTTATAATAGATTATTAACACTTAATGGTTTAGATTACTTAACTCAAGATGGAACAAACTTGGCAGAACCACCAAGACATGATTTATATGAGCTTGAAAATGGATTAGAAATAAAATTAAAAGACGATAAGCCTTATATATTATTTGAAATAGAAGGTGATGTTGCGCTATATGATATTACTACTGGTGAGTTCAAAAAGGCATTTAAAGATTCTAAATATGAAGAATATTCGTCAGCATTTTTACAATCAGTTGAAAATTTACCTAGAATATATGAAGCTATTACAAAAGGTACATATAGAAGAGAAGATTTTATGACTGTGATACAGACTCAAGGAAAACAAACCCCTTTACAACAAAAAGAAGCAGAATTATCTAAATTAGAGAATGAAGAAAAAACAATTTCTAAAGCAGAAGCTTTAAAAGATAAACAAAATGCAAAAGAAGGTCAAAATATAGGAGAGTAATTTTATGAAAGAAAATACACAAGAAAAATCATTAGTTGAAGTTAATGAAAATAGTATATTTTATAAAATCAAGAATTTCTTTAGAAACCTATTCCATAGAAAAGAAGCTGTTAACAATGTTATTGGTTTTGAAACAATTGAAAAAAACATAGAAAAGTCAGAACAAAAAAATGCTTTTATGGAATCAATTAAAAATATTGAAAATGAAGAAACAAAACTATTAAAATTACAAAAGCAATATCGTAGTGGAGAAATAAAGGAAGAAGAACTTACTGAAGCTCAAGTTAATTCTTTATGTACTTTATATGATAAACAAATTGAAAATTTAAGAAAATCAAATCAAGTTAGAAAGCAAAAACTTTTAGAATATAGAAGAAAATTTCAAGTTGATAATTAAGATTAAATGGAGTGATAGCATATACTAACACTCCATTTTTGTATTTAATTATAAATAATTTATCTTACTCTTGATTTATCTTTCTTTTTATTCTTAACAAATTCTTTTGATTTTTCAAGTTCAAGTTGATTTCGAAGCAAAATAGTCCTATTTTCAATTTCATAGCAGTTAATGATATCTTTATTAGCTTTTTTTATTAAAGCCTTTAAATTATCAATTTCGTGCGTATGTTTTTCTTTGATTTCTGGATTTGTTTCTTTTTTTCTTTTTCTCCATAGATTTTCTCTTTTGCCTTTTAAAATTCTTAAGTTTTCTTCTAAATTATATCTATAAGATTTAAGTTCTTCTAAATTGTTAATTTTATTTTCAGCAAGTAAAATAGTTTGCTGACTTAAACTATCTAAATATTTTAAAGAGATTTTCATTTCTTTTGTAATTGGTATTTTATAATCTTTAAATTCTATTTTTTGAGGAAGTGGGTCAATTTTTAATAATAGGCATATTAGAATATATAAAGCAGGAAGTTCTCTTAATTGTTGTGCTCTTTGTTTGTGCTTGAATTTATTATATTCTTCAATACTCATTTTATATTTTTTCTTTGGAATATAGATTTTATTATAAGTTTTGTTTTCAATTCTATATTTTATCCTTTCTTTAGTATAGTTATTTCCAAATAATTCTCGAGGTCTTACTATTTTGTAACTATTATCTCTTGTAATAATAAGCCCTGTATTTTCATTTTCTGAAACATAATAACCTTTTTCTTCTAAGTTATATACAAAATCTTTATATGAATATGAAATTGCTATAGCATCATCTATATCTTTTTTTACTAACTGCATATATGGATTGTTTTTAACATATAACTTATAATATCCTTTATTTTTCCACAAAGTTTTTATAATACTTAATTTATTTTCTCTACATATAAAATCAGAGGTTATTCTTATAAAATCTTTTGTTTCTCTATTACTATAAAATTTATTTCCACTTTTAAAAGAAACAGAATTTATAACTATATGATTGTGTACATTATCTGTATTTAAATGTGTTGCAACAACAAATTGAAAATCATCTCCAAATAATTCTTTAGCATATTGTACTCCTAACTCATGGCATTTTTTTGGAGATACTTCTTTTCCATCAAAAGATTGTATTAGATGATAAGATATTATGCCATCTTCTTTATCAAATCTTTTCTTTGTATCTTGCATTTCAGAAATTGCAGTGTCTGGTCTGCAATTTACACCAGACACATACATCATTTTTTCAGTTTTTTCTCCATTCATAATATATTTAATTATTGTATCTAATCTTGTTTTTCTACTCAAAAATTTTGTGACTGCCATAAAAAACCTCCATTCGAGCAAAATTTGCTAACACACATATTATATAAAACCTTAACCATGCAAGAATGGAAAAGGTTTTTTATTTGCCGATTTGAGTTTGCGAATGTAATGAGCAAATCTCAAAGGCAATATCGATTATAGCTTTAGTTTGAAAATTTATTTTCAAACTAAACTCCACCTTCTTTCTTAGTTGGTGTAAGATAGAATTTTTGTAAATCATCAATAATATCATTAACTTTATTAGCAAGTGGATAATATTTATTATCATCAACATACAGATACGTATTTGCTACTCTTGCTAGTTGATTTATATTTATTGCAATACCTCTTAAATCATTTAATATTTTATAAAACTCTTCATCTGGTTTTTCTTTTATTTGAGTATCATTAATAACAAATCTAAAAAAAGCAGATTCTGATAAACCTGCTTTCATACATTTCTTTTTTAGTAATTCATTTTCTTTGCTATTAAGCCATACTTGTTTTTTTATTGATCTATTTCTCATAAATTATCATCTCCTTTTCTTTAATATTATTTTGTAAAACTTTCCTAAAGTTTTGTTTAAAGCACAAATTTTATAATTTGTACTTTTGAATATGTGCGGTAGTACAAATTCATGGCTTGCTTTATACACAAAATCAGGTATTGTACTACCACACTCTAGAGTTATTTTTACTTTAAAATCCCGATATTTTTAAAGTAAAAGTATGCTTCGTTGCCACCTAAAAAGAACAATTCTTTAGCCTCAATTTCTTTCATATCATAAAATATTTGTACTAATTTAGATAACATTTTACATTCATAATTGTTCAAAGTTCTGCCTGCAATTTGTCCTTCTAAAACCCAATTTAAGTTTTTATTTTTACTTAATAAGTTATTATATTCTTGATATAATTTCTTATATTTTTCATTTTTATTTTTTAAATTTCCAATAATATTTTCTAAATATTCTTCAAACATATCTTCATGTTCTTCATAAAAATTTTTAATTTCACTCATAAGATTTACCTCACTTTTTAATCATAAATTAGTTCTTTTAGTACAATTTCTTCAGCTCTATTTTTAATATTATTCATTCTTTGGGCCCATTCTAGTTGGTTATTAGCCTTTAATGTTTCATCAACTTTTTCTTCTTTAGCAAATGAATTTATTAATAATGTTATTCTTGCTTTAGCTGTATCATTTATCCTAACTAGGTGTTCATGCAATTTATTATCAAGTATTAATTCTTGATATAAAACTCTATTATTTTCTTTTAAATAATTTAATCTTAATCTTCCATATTTACCAATATTTTTTCCTTTGGTTTCTATATTTTCTTCTGGAATTACTATATTAGGGAGATAGTAATCTCCAACTTTTCTATATTCAATTTTTGTTTTGCTCATTTTTTAAAATCTCCTTTCATTTAATTACAATAAAAACTTTCTAATTCTTCATCTGTATATATTCTTTGCTCATAATTAGCAAAAGATTTTTTAGGGTAAAATATATTATTATAATTATTTTTATTATATTTATTATTACTACATCGTACATTTTCCGATTCTTGAATCGTAGTTTGTCCGTTTCTTGAATCGGACATTATACGATTCATAGTTTTTTCAACGGATGTATGATTTATTTTACCAACATAAATAATATTATTCTTTTTAAAACCACTTCTAATTTCATATATAAGTTTAGCTTCTTCAAGTCTTTTAAAAGCTTTTGATACAGGTTTATCAGAAAGTTTTAATCTCTTTTGTGCTTCTTTTCTTGAGTAAATTAGATAAATGTTTCCATCTTTATCAATCCACTTATTTTTCATAGATACAGATAATCTATCTAATAATAGTCCATATAATAAAATACTATTGGAATCTAAATTATTATATATAGGGTTTAATAATAGTTCTTTTGGAATTTGATAAAAGACATTTTCTAAAGCCTCATTTACTTTATAAGGTATAAAATCCATAACAATAGTTCTCCTTTTTAAAAATTTTGCGGAATATGGATTTTGGTTGATATATCAATGAAAACTAACTTTGCGGAAATTTTTTTGTTCCGTAAAATTATAAAAATTTAAGTTGCGGAATTTTTTGCGGAATAAAATATTCAAATTTTTCAGCATTTTTTAAAATTTTTAAAAGATATAAAAAAATATGCTATCTTCTAATTTCCTTAGAAAATAGCATATTTTAATGTTTTGAATTGTAATAAATTCTCTCGACTTTTTGCAAAAATCGCAAAAAAATGGTCGGGGTGACACGAATCGAACGTGCTACCTCATGGTCCCAAACCACGCGCTCTACCAAATGAGCTACACCCCGTTTTTTAAATGCCTAATTATAATAACACATATTATTTTAAAATGCAAGGATTTTGTAAAGAATTTATAAAAAAAGTGTAGGTTAGTCAATGATGTGTC
>DCHW01000044.1 GCA_002314935.1 Clostridiales bacterium UBA1742
CCCCCGAAATTATTTTACACTATTAATATTAATATATTTTTAGCGCAAAATATATTAAGGTGAATTTAATGAATAATGTTTTAAAAATTGTAGAATTATCTTTAGGTTCTTTAATTATATTATTTTTTCTAACTAAATTAATGGGTAATAGAGAAATGTCCCAATTAACTATGTTTGATTATATTGTTAGTATTACAATTGGTTCTATTGCTGCAGAAATGTCAACTTCGTTAGAAAATAATTTTTTTGAACCTGTTATTGCAATGTTAGTCTATGGATTAGTTACATTTCTAATTTCTATAATTACATGTAAAAGTTTAACCCTAAGAAGATTTTTTACAGGAAAGTCTAAAATTTTATTTGATAATGGAAAACTTTACAGAAAAAATTTTTCAAAATCAAATTTAGATTTAAATGAATTTTTAATGGAATGTAGGTTAAAAGGTTTCTTTAATTTAAGTGACATTCAAACAGCAATCTTAGAACCTAATGGAAAAATAAGTTTTTTACCCAAAAGTACAAAAAGACCTTCAACCCCTGAAGACTTAAATTTATCTCCTAATCAAGAAAAAGTTATTACAAATATAATTTTAGATGGATATTTGCTTAAAGAAAATTTGTGTAAAACTGGTAACAATATAACCTGGCTAGAAACTAACTTAAAAAAACAAGGCTTTAATTCCATAAAAGATATATATCTTGCTACATGTGATAGTAATAATAATTTAACAGTATATGTAGAGTGGAATAAACAAAATAAACACAATTTATTTGAATAAAAAAACTTCTTTAAAAATTAAAGAAGTTTTTTTATTACTTTTCTAGTCCTGCTTCATTCCACAAAACATTATAATAATCTTTTTCCAATATTAATCTTGACATTTTATATTTCTGATAAATTTTTTTATTTATTGTACTTATATAATTTTCGTCTATTTCAACACCATCATTTGCAATAAATTCATTGGTAACTGCATTATATTTTCCTTTATCTGTTATAAAACTTCTATCGGAAAATATTACTAATGGATTACTATTAGATAAAATATCTTTGCCAATTAATAATCTTGAATCATATTCTACTCCAAATAAATTTAGTACAGTTGGTACAATGTCTAAACTTGATCCTATTTTTTCTACTTTTATAGGCTCTTTCATTGAACCACTCCAAATTAATAATGGCATATGATACTTTTCAAATGTATCATCTCTTGTATACGTAGATAATTCATTTATTTCATCTAATGTTAATCCATATGGAAAATGATCTCCACTAATAACTATAACTGTATTTTCTAATTTACCTGTTTCTTCTAGCTTAGCTAGTATTTCTCCTACCGCTTTATCTAACTCAATATTTGCAGACAAATAACTTTTAGCTTTATCTGAATATGGTAAATCTTTTACTAAATCCCAATTTTTATATACCATTGCATTTCCCATTTTTGTATAATTCAAGTGTCCACTTACAGTCATATAATATGCTAAAAATTTATCATTATTAATATAATCATTTGCTGTTACATTAACCATTTCATAATCACTGTTTGGCCATCTAGATGTATTCATTCTATCTTCAAGACCAGTTCCAACTGCTAAATATGAATCATATCCCATAGTGGCAATATATTTATCTCTATGATAATATGTTGCAGTATGATTATGATATGCATTAGATGTATATCCTAATTTTTCAAATACATTTGCATATGAATACGGCATATAGTTTTCATTAACTTCTAAAAAACTCCATACTCCTTCTTTAGGTATTAAAGATGTATCTGTAATATATTCTCCATCAGCTGTACTAACTGGAAAAATTGGAGTATAAAAGTTATCAAATTGAAATCCCTCACTATATAATTTATATAAGTTTGGAGTTAAATCTTCTCTAATTGCTAATTGGCTAAAACTTTCTGCCACAATAACAATTAAATTTTTTCCTTCAAACATACCAGTATATTCATTTTTTTCACTTGCTTCTTCTGTAGAAAAATATTCATGTATTTCCTTTATTGTTTCATCTTGCTCATTTTCAATTAAATCGTTAAAATCAATATCTTCTTTGTTTTCTCCACTTTGTATATTTTTATTCTGTTCATTATATGTTTCAATAGTTAAATTTTCTTCGAATCCAAACACAAATCTTTGAAAATCAAGTCTCATAGTTGTAAGTATTCCCATTCTATTTGCTGTTATTTTAGGAACGTGTATATTATAATATAAATTTTTATTTGAATATATGTCGCCTGTATTTATACAATTAACACAAATTAATGCTATAACATGAGCAGTAAGAGCAATACATAATTGCTTTAATACATCTTTAAAATTATATTTTTCATAACACATTACTTTTTTTGTATTCAAAACAATTAATGTTATTAATGGTATCATAAACAAAACTATTCCATACCAATTTCTTATAATCATATCAATAATTGTATCCATAAATTCCGCAACTTGACCGTCCATGTACTATAGAATAAAAAGAAATTATCGCTTCATACATACTATAATAAACTATTTGTGCACCAAAAATAAGAAAAATAAAAGTTGAAAATATATATGTTAATATTTTATTAGCTTTTGGTTTAAACAACATAGAAATTGTTGTAAATACAGCAGCAAATGATACTGAAAATGGTATTATTAACCAAATATTAAGTGGAATTTTTTTAAATATAATACATAAAAAAACAATTTCCTCAAATATTATTAAAAAAGTATAATAAGCAAATGTTTTTAATTTTTTCATTCTTCTCCTCATCCCTTATCTATTAAATACTTACGTATTATACATCTTTTTTTAGTAAAAGTAAATCTATCTATGACAAGATAAAAAACATTATTTTTTTTAATATATATTGCAAGTTTTTTATTATTCATATATAATAAATTTATTCTAATTAATAAGGAGTTGATTTGTATGAAAGTATACGATAAAGAAATATACCAAAAACAAGAAAGTATTAAAAACACAGCAATTATAATTCTTGTATTTTTACTTGGATTTGCTGCTGGATTTATTGCAAACTCCTTTGCAAACAATACAGAAAATAAAGATAATAAAACAAATTCTAATAAAATAATAATAAAAAGTGTGGATTAAATCCACACTTTTTTATACTGCAAATATTGATCCAATTGCACCAAATATCCCCATAGATGCAAGAGCCATTATTATTCCAGCTAATAATACTCCAAACATTACTGCTAATATACTCGTTTTAAAATCCATATTTAATATACTTGCAGCAAGTGTTCCTGTCCAAGCTCCAGTTCCAGGAAGTGGAATTCCAACAAATATTAGCAAAGCTAAAAACAATCCACTCTTTCCTGCTTTTTCCTGTAGTTTTTTTCCTCCACTTTCTCCTTTTTCTAAACACCATTTAAAAAATTTACCTATTATTTTTTTATCTGATCCCCACACTAAAATTTTTCTAGCAAATAAAAAAATAAAAGGTACTGGTAACATATTTCCAATAATACAAACTATATAAAGTGGTAAGAGTGGTAAACTCTCTCCAAAAAGAGTACTAATTCCAATTGGTATAGCCCCTCTCAATTCTATGATTGGTACCATAGAAACTAAAAACATTAATATATATTTTTTCAACATATTTTATACTCCTTTAACCTTCTTCTGTTTCAAGGTTTTAACAGTTTCTTTTTCAGGTTCAGTAATTTGTTCTTCACTTTGTTTAGATTTATTTTCTATAAAATCATCTAAAAATTCTTTTATTACTGCTGCAATCGGCACTGCTAAAAACATTCCCATTACTCCAAAATAAGCTCCTCCTATTGTAACAGAAACAATAATTATAATTGGACTTATTTTTAATGCATTTCCAACTATTTTTGGATTTATTATATTTGCATCTATCTGTTGTAAAATAATAACCACTATTAGCATCCATATTGCTTTAGAAAATCCTCCTGTAAAAATTGTAATTAATGTAGCAATAGCAACTGCTATAATAGCACCAAAAAATGGTATAATATTAAATAATCCGATTAAAAATCCTAACAACACAGCATATTTCACTCTCATTATAATAAGAGCAATAGAAACAATAATTCCTACTATTATTCCATCTAATATTTGATTTGAAATAAATTTCAAAAAAACATTATTAGCTTCGATGAAATATTTGTTAATTTTTTCTCCAATGTCATTTTTAAATATAGCTTTATTTAATTTTTCAATAAATCCTATTATTCTATTTCTTTCTATAAGAATGTATATAGACATTATTATTGTTACAAAAATATTAAATACTGCATTTGCTACACCAACAGCACTTTTTATATAATTTAAAATATTTTCTAAACTAAAAATCTCAGTAATATCAAATTGTTGTAAATTATTTATTACATTTTTTACGTCAGTTTTTGTTATAAATTCATTTTCTGGCATGTCATTTACATATTCAACTGCACTATTATAATAGCTAGGTAAATTTGCTCCCAATTCGCCAATGCTTTTTGATAATGTTGGAAGCACTATATTTACAAGTAATAATATCAATAATATAGCCAAAATGTACACTATAAATATAGATAAAACTCTCGCAATTTTTTCCGAAAATTTTACTTTTTTTAGTAGTTTTTCAACTCCTTTACATGGTATATAAAACAAAAAAGCAATTATAATTCCAAATATAAACGGTTTCAAAACATTAATAAATTTTTGTATTTCTCCTGTAATAATATTAAAATCATCCAAAAAAATATATAAAATAACTATAAGTATTACAATTAATAACAAATAAAAAATTCTATTATTTGATTTTCTTCTGTCATTTCCCATTTTTACCCCATTTCTATTCCTACTGGACAATGGTCACTTCCCATTACCTCAGAGAAAATATATGATTCCTTAATTTTATCTTTAATTCTATCAGAAACTAAAAAATAATCAATACGCCAGCCAGCATTTGTTGCTCTACTATTTCTTATATAAGACCACCATGTATAACAATCTTTTTTATCAGGATACAAATATCTAAAAGAATCTATAAATCCAGAATTAAGTAACATATCTATTTTGTTTCTCTCTTCATCTGTAAATCCAGCATTTTTTCTGTTTGTTTTCGGATTTTTTAAATCAATTTCATTATGTGCAACATTTAAATCTCCACACAATATTACCGGTTTTTTACTATTTAATTTTTCTAAATATTCTTTAAATACATCTTCCCATATCATTCTGTAATCAAGTCTTGCAAGTTCTCTCCCAGAATTCGGTGTATAGCAATTAACTAAATAAAAATCTTTAAATTCTAAAGTAATTACCCTTCCCTCAGTATCGTGTTCCTCTATTCCTATCCCATAACTAACAGTAATTGGTTTAATTTTAGTAAATATTGCTGTTCCTGAATAACCTTTTCTTTCTGCATAATTATAATAGGCAGTATATCCATTTAAATTTAATTCTAATTGACCTTCTTGCATTTTAGTTTCCTGTATGCAAAAAATGTCAGCATTAATATTGTCAAAAATTTCTTCAAATCCCTTTTTATATATTGCCCTTAATCCATTTACATTCCATGATACTAATTTCATTATTTACCCCTAATCATAATTTTTAGTCTATTTATAAACATATATAAATAATCATCCTTCATTATCAATAAAGTTCCTATATACACAATAATTCCTACCATAATTTGAATAATCATAGCTTTCAATGTTATTCCAATTATAAGTTTTATAATTATACATAACACAAACATAATTAATCCAGCTATAATATATTTATAACTTAATTTTATCATATCTTTTAAAGTTACATCATCTCTAATCATATACATTTGTACTCCAATTACAAATAATTCT
This sequence comes from Clostridiales bacterium UBA1742, assembly GCA_002314935.1. GTDB lineage: Bacteria > Bacillota > Clostridia > TANB77 > CAG-508 > CAG-452. The sequence continues at coordinate 5,842 of DCHW01000044.1, forward strand.
GATATAATTGTTGCAATAGATGCACCTATAGACTTAGAGATTTTTATAAATATATAATTAAGAATAAAATTAACTATAATTCCTATAACAATAGAAATTGTATATTCTTTTTGTCTTTTGGTTGGTAATAAATATTGATATCCAATTACACTTCCTATACCACACAATAAAATTATTGGACTTAATACATTCATTAATAAAGCAGATTTTTCATATTGATCTCCAAAAAATATTGGTACAAAAGCTTGTGATATGCTTATAACTCCAAAAGTCATTGGTATTGCTAAAAAGAATGTAAATTGAAATGATTTAATCAAATAATCTTTGACCTTCTTTTTATCACCAGAAGCGAACATACTCGCCATTCTAGGTACCATTACAATTCCTAGCGAACTTACAACAGTAATTAAAACTTTTATAACTTTCATTGCTTCTTCATAATATCCAACTTCTGTTTTATCCAAAACCATTTTACCAATCATAGTTTTATCTAAAACGTTATAAATCTGACTGGCAATTTGTGGAATAAATAAAAGAAGTATTGGAATAATATGGCTTTTAATGTCTATGTTTTTTATTTTTATTCCTTTAAAATACTTTGGTAAATATAACCATAGTGATAAATTTCCTATTAAATCAGCTACGGAATAAATTGTAATATATTTAATTAAATCTTGTTTTGTTTTTACTATTAAAAAAATAAGTAATATACTACCTAATCTAACTATTATATTTCTTAATACTGTTTTTTTAAATTCTTCCATTCCTTGAAAAAACCAACTTATATCAAAAACAACAGCAATTAATTCTAAACACCATATTCTATAATATTCACTATATTCAACTTTTCCCATAAAAAATATAGCATATACAGTTAAAGCAATTGCAACTGTTAACATTCTAAACAATACTACTTCATAAAATAATTTTTTTCTTTTTGTATTATTTTCTCCAATATATGCCACTTCTCTTTGAGCATACATTGAAACTCCTAGTGCTCCAAACAATAAAAAATATGATAATATTGAATATGTATAACTATAAATTCCAACATTTTCTGGTCCCAATACTCTAGAAATGTATGGAGTTGTTATTATTGGTAATACCAAAATTAATATTTGATATGCTAAATTATATATATAATTTTTTGTAATACTTTTCTCAGCCATGTTTTTTCCTTTCAAATCTCATATATTATTTTATATCATATATATATTTTTTTTACAATATTCATATATGAAAAAATGGAGGTTAATTACCTCCATTTAATTTTATAAATTTTAATTTAAAACATCGACATCTATATACCTTACTCCCCACGCAAGTGCTTCTGCATGTGAATCCATGTATATATCTATTCTGTTTCCCTGAATTGCTCCGCCTCTATCTTCAACAGTATAAATTTGTCCATTTATTTCAAGTTGTGTACCAAAAGCAAATGTGCTTGGTGCAGCAACAGTGTGATGTGATGTAGCAGCAACTCCAGATGCTGTTATTCCATTTGTTTTACCACAACATAGTGAACAAGAACAATATGCAGTAACTTTGTATCTGCCTGATGTTGCAGTGGTTGTACCAGAATATAATCTTGAGGTTGTTCTTGATGTTATAGTTTTAGTTTGTACCTGTACAATTTGATTTGTTGGTTCTTTTATAACCTTTGAAGAAACTTCTTCTCTTGAAATTTCAACATCATCTTTATATATTACTTTGTAACTAACTTCTTTTATACCATTTTTACCAACTTGTAAAATTCTATTTGTTGTGTCTCCACTTCCATCTGAAACATCTTTAGTAATTGTTTCAAAAGGTATTTCTTCTCTAACTGTTAATATTTCTTCTACAATATTTTCATAATTTTGTGCAATTTCATCTATGTCATCATTAATTTCTTCTTTATCTGCAATGTTTATTTCTTTTATTTCTTCTGTTGTAATTATTATTGTGTTAGCATCTGTAATTTCACTGTCTATTGATGGACTTACTGTTTCATCAGATGAAAGCACTATATGATTTTCTTCTAATATTTCTGATACTTTTGTTTTTGAAGTTAATACTGTTATTTCATGATTGTTTGCAAATCTAATTTTAACATTATTTACTTTTGTATTTCCAGCTATTACTGATATCCCTAAGATTAAAATAAGTACCATGCTTATTCCAATTATCTTTTTTATAGATACAGAACCTTGCTTTTTATTTTTTATCAAAATATTTAATCCCTCCTTAAAGTGACCTTTGTTATTATACCATTTTTTTCTTTTAATGTCAAACTTTCACTCTTATATTTTATGAAATTATGTGTAGGTTAGTCAATGATGT
>DCHW01000052.1 GCA_002314935.1 Clostridiales bacterium UBA1742
AAACATTATTAAAAATTTAAAATATTCCTTGGGAACATTTGATTTAAAAAAATAATATTTTAATATTTATGCGTTTCTTTATAACTAACAAAAACACCGTATTTACATATTTTTCGCATACGCAAAAAATACATAAATATAGTGTTTACATTTATTTCTTTTTATATTTATTAAATTATATTGTGTGTGTGTGTGTTACAGCCCCAAGGGTTTTAACTGTCATTTAATTGCACCTCATTTTTTCTTTTGTTTGTTTTTGTTCAAGGTATATTCTTATTTACATTTGATATTCTATACTAATAAATTATAAATAGCAATACTTTGTATTTAATAATTTTTTAACATGATTTTATCAATTTAATCATTTATGTTGCCAAAATTCCCAGTCCCCATTGGCAACCTATTAAAAAAGGAAAAGCTGACAAGAGAAATCTCTCGTCAGCTGTGCTGTTAGAACTCAATATACTCCTTTACACTACTTGTATCTAACCTAACAGGTTTCTTAGATTCAAGCATTGTAATCAATAACTCAAGTGAATTTATATGAAAAACATCAGCTGTATCTCCATATAACATTAAAGCCATTGATTGGTTTGTTTTATCAATGTCCTCAAATGGAAATTGCTCAAGAATAAAATCAATAAATATTTTATTCTGACTTTCACAAGTTTGAGCTTCTACACCAACATATTCAACGTTTGCTTTTCGAAATGTTGACATATTGATAATGTTTGCCAATTGTTTACCAACTGTCTCACCAGAGACTTTTTTCCAATTTGTTTCAATAGGATTTGATCCTTCTGAAACAATAATTAATGTTGGCTTCGAGGTTACAATTGATTCCAAAAGTTCCTTTGCAGACCATCTATAACCATTCATTATAAGTCTCATTTCAAAATCAGATAACTCATAGTTATAAATATGTCCCGTTGATACAATCTGTTTTAAGCACTCTACGGCAATATCATTTCGCCCACTCGTGCACGGAATTTCTACTATAGAAATCCTTGGTCCAAGGCACTCCTTATCCCAATATGACCATGAATTTAAACACGCAAATTTTATTTTGTTAACACATGCTTCTATAGCATCTAAATATCCAAAACTTGCAGTCCAATCCATTCCATAAATTGAACATGGAATAAAGATAATTTTTATGAATTTGCAAATATTTGTAAATTCATATGCCCATTTTGCCGTATGTTCATCGCCAAGAACAAACATTGTATCAATTCCAAAGTAATTAAGATTATTAATTGCCTCATCATTGATAATATCAAGTTCCTCACAAGTACCCAAATAAATACCTGGAATATCTTGAATCTCCCTGGTTTTTTTGATAGAAAATTTTTCATAGTTTTCCTTATCATTTAAACCAAGAACGCCTTTTTTTATGCCGTACACTATATGTCCAGCATGTAATGCCCGCTTTATTACACCTCCTATAATGTAATTTGCAGATGGTATTTGCTTTCCAGCAAATATTATACCACAGGTCGCCATAACAGCACCTCCAACCCATTTAAGGGTTCATAAATTACTACCGAAGCAGTTATAATAATTATATCACAATTTACATAAAATGTAAATTTGCATATACAAATATTTTTTACTCATTTTACATAAAAAAGAAAAGCTGATAAGAGAAAACTCTTATCAGCTCGTGCTTAGACATTCATGTATGGTTCCAGGATTATTTCAGAAAATCTATCTAACTTAACAGGTTCTTTAGAATTTGGATTTAATTTTACAAAATCCATCAATTCAATAAAATTGACATTGTACCAATTTTTGATTATTAATGCATTTTCCCCTTCAGGAAGATTCTTAAAATCAATTTTGTCAAGAACCATATCAATTTTGTTACATTCTTTTCTACATTCATTTGTTTGGGAAAGATATGCAACTTTTTCCAAATTAGCCTTTAAATTAGATTTTTTGTTTATAAATTTTTCTAATTGAGCTCCTATTGAACCATCTTTGAAAAACCATTTCCACCATTTTTCAATTGGTTTTGTACCTTCTGAAGCAATTATTAAAGTCGGTCTTGAATTATTAATTGATTCTAACAAAGATTTTGCAGACCAATTATATCCAGATGCCAAAAAAATAATATTTACTTCAGTAAGTTTTTGATGTGCAATAACTCCTGCACTTAACAATTGTTTCAGTGAATCAACAGCAATATCATTGCGGTTTCTTCCCTGAACCTCCACAATGGATACCCTAGGTCCAGCTTTTCCATAATCAAAAGTTGCCCATGCATTAATTGCCGACATTCTGATATGGTTAATAGTTTCCTGTACAGCATCCCCTTCGCCAAATGCTAATGTTCCATTCATTCCATCAATAGTACAAGGAATAAAATAGATGTTAACATTATAGTTTTCCGCTTTACAGCGTTTAGAAAAATCAAAGCAAGCTCTAGCAGAACCATCTCCGCCAATAACAAACAAATTGTCTATTTTGAATTTGCCCAGATTTTCTATAATCTTTGGGAACCACTCGTCCTTGCTTGGATCTACATTTCTGCATGTTCCTAGGTAAGTTCCTGGAAAATTTAAAACTTCACGTGCTTTTATAAAATCAACCTTTTCATAACACGTTTCATTAGACATTCCCATGAAACTTTGTTTTATTGCATAAACTTCATGTCCTTCATGCAATAACCGGGTTTCCAGTCCACCAGTAATGTAATTAGCAGATGGTACCTGTCCACCTCCATACACCAATCCTGATGTCATGATTACAGCACCTCCGTTTAACCTAAATGGGTTAAGTATTACTACTTTCGCAGTGCTTGTTATTATATCATTCTTTACATAAAAAGTAAACTTTTTTGTCGATTTTTGTCTTATTATAAAATAGACGGGCATCAAAGCCCGCCTATTTTACTTTTTTCCTTTGCCTGGTTTTGTCCAAGAAATATAATCACACCCGTTATTTGGATTATTTTCACATATATAATAATTTCTTCTTTTTTTAGTTTTTCTTATTTGCACTTTTGCTCCACACTTTGGACATGGCTCATCAACTATTTCTATATATGGCTTAGCATTTTTACAGTCAGGGTATCCTGGGCATGCTAAAAATTTTCCATATTTTCCATATTTTATAACCATCATTCTTCCACATTTTTCACAAGGTACATCTGATTCTTCATATGTTAGTTCAACATGTTCTAATTCCTTTTCAACTTTTTCTACAATTTTTTCAAATGGTTTATAAAATTCTTTTATTACTTTTTTCCATTCTTCATTTCCGTTCAGCTATTTTATCAAATTCTTCTTCCATTTGTGCAGTAAATTCTACATTTATTATATCACTAAAATTTTCAATTAAAAGTTTATTTACAATTCTTCCTAAATCTGTTGGATGTAACTGTTTTTGTAATTTTTCTATATATCTTCTTGCCAATATTGTAGTAATTGTTGGAGAATATGTACTTGGTCTTCCTATTCCTTTTTCCTCTAACATTTTTACTAAACTAGCCTCTGTATATCTTGGAGGTGGTTCTGTAAAACTTTGTTTTGTTTCTAATTTTTCTTTTTTTACCTCTTGCTTCTCTTCTAATATTGGCAAATTAGTAAATTTTTCTGTTTCTTTATTATCTTCTGTTTCAACATATAATGTCATAAAACCTTTAAACTTTATTGTTTGACCTGAAGCTCTAAAGTTATATGAATCTGCATTTATCTTAGCCGAAACAGTATCAAAAATTGCAGCAGACATTTGACTTGCAATAAACCTATTATATATTAATTTATATAATTTATATTGATCATTTGTTAAACTTTGTTTTATACTATCCGGTTCTAAATCTACATATGTTGGTCTTATTGCTTCGTGAGCATCTTGAGCATCTTTATTTGTTTTATAATATCTATTTTCATAGTATTCTTCTCCATATACATTTTCTATATGTTGTTTTGCTGCAGCTCTTGCTTCTTCAGATATTCTTGTAGAATCAGTTCTCATATATGTAATTAAACCAACAGAACCTTTTCCAGGTATTTTTACTCCCTCGTATAGTCCTTGTGCTATTTGCATAGTTTTTCTTAAAGCAAAATTTAATTTTCTAGAAGCTTCCTGTTGCATAGTACTTGTAGTAAAAGGTGGTGCAGGATTTCTTTTCTTTTCTCCTAATTTTACTTCATCTACAATATATTTTGCATTTTCTAAATCGCTTATAATTTTGTCTACTTCTTCTTGTGAATGTATATCTAATTTTTTATTATCTTTTCCATAAAACTTTGCTTCAAATGTTTTTTTAGGTTTTTTAGTTGATAACTTCGCTGTAATATTCCAATATTCTTCTGGTATAAAATTTTCTATTTCTTCTTCTCTATCTACTATTAATTTAACTGCAACAGATTGAACTCTTCCTGCAGATAAACCTTTTTGTACTTTTTTCCAAAGTACAGGACTTATTTTGTACCCTACTATTCTGTCTAATACTCTTCTAGCTTGTTGAGCATCTGTTAAATCCATATCAATTTTCCTTGGATTTTGAATTGCCTTTTTTACTGCATCTTTTGTTATTTCATTAAATGTAACTCTGCACATTTTACTTTCATCAACACCCAGTATATTTGCTAAATGCCATGCTATTGCTTCACCTTCACGGTCAGGGTCAGTTGCAAGATATACTTTTTTTGCATCTTTTGCTTCTTTTTTTAGAGATTTTATTAAATCTCCTTTTCCTCTTATGTTTATATATTGAGGCTCAAATGTTTTAGTGTCTACTCCTAATTTAGATTTTGGCAAATCTCTTATATGTCCCATTGATGCAACTACTTTAGTACTTCCACCTAAAAATTTTTTTATTGTATTTGCTTTTGCTGGAGATTCCACTATTATTAATTTATCAGCCATATTTTCCTCCTTAATTTATTAAAAAAGTTTTATTCATATAATGGAAATTGCTTGCATATTTTACTTACTTCTTGTTTTATTTCCTCTTGCTTTTCTTCATAATTTTCTACTGTCATATTTATTAATTTTGCAATTTGTTTCATTTGCTCTTCTTTAAATCCTCTTGTAGTAACTGCAGGTGTTCCAATTCTTACTCCACTTGTAATACTTGGTTTTTCTGTATCAAACGGAACAGAATTTTTGTTTAAAGTTATTCCAATATTATCTAATCTTTGTTCTAATTCTTTTCCCGTTATTCCTTTATTTCTTAAATCAACTAACATTAAATGATTATCAGTTCCACCAGATACCAGATTAAATCCATATTTCATTAACTCTTCTGATAATACTTTAGCATTTTTTATAATTTGTTTTTGATATTCTTTAAATTCTGGTTTTAAAGCTTCTCCAAAGCAAACTGCCTTTGCAGCAATAACATGCATTAAAGGTCCTCCCTGTACTCCTGGAAAAACTGCTTTGTCTATTTGTGTAGCATATTTTTCTTTACAAAGAATTATTCCTCCTCTTGGTCCTCTTAATGTTTTATGTGTTGTACTTGTTACAAAATCTGCATATTCTACAGGATTTTGATGTAATCCTGCTGCAACAAGACCTGCAATATGAGCCATATCTACCATAAACATAGCTCCAACTTTATCTGCTATTTCTCTAAATTTTTTAAAATCTATTTCTCTTGGATATGCACTTGCACCTGCTAAAATTAATTTAGGTTTATTTTCAATAGCTAATCTTTCAACTTCTTCGTAATCAATTCTTCCCGTTTCTTCGTTTACACCATATTGAATAAAATTATATAATTTTCCAGATGAATTTACTTTGCTTCCATGTGATAAATGTCCACCATGAGATAGATTCATTCCTAGAACTGTATCTCCAACATTTAATACAGCTAAATATACAGCCATATTTGCTTGTGCTCCAGAATGAGGTTGAACATTTACATGTTCTGATCCATAAATTTCTTTTAACCTGTCAATTGCTAATTGCTCAACAACATCAACATATTCACATCCGCCATAATATCTATGTTCTGGATATCCTTCTGCATATTTATTAGTCATAAAGCATCCATTTGCTTCCATTACTGCCTTACTAACAAAATTTTCTGATGCTATTAATTCTATTTTATTTTGTTGTCTTTTAAGTTCATTTATAATAGCTTCATATACTTTATTATCTTCATTTTTTATGTTCTCTAGCATTAAAATACCTCCTCAAACATAATTTTATATTTAGCATTATATACTAAATAGTTTTTAGTGTAAAGAAAAATTGTTAAGTTATATTTTATATCATAAAAATAGCACTTAAATTAAATCAAGTGCTATCTTGTTTTATTTATGTTCAATTTGAATATAATATTAATTACAATTTAAATATTCTTCTCTTAAACTATATAGTTCTTCCCAAGTTACCAATTTCTTTCCTACCATAATATTTAAATAACGCATATTCATAAAGTCATATTCTTCTTTTGTACATCCTTCTGCATTACTATACTCAAACAATCCATATTTTTGAATATCTAACTTAAGCTGTTCATAATTAATAGATAAATTTTCATTAAAATCATACATATTAAGTTTGAAATCTACATCATCTGGAACAGAAAGCATTCCATTAGCTATACTGTTTTCATTAAATTTTGTATAAATTGAATAATATTCTGTCTTTTCATTTTCTTTTGTAACAGAAATCAATTCTAAATATTTGCTTTCTGTTACGCTATAAAAATGTTTACCAATAAATGATTCTGCATTTTCCTCTGTAATCATTACATATTTTAAATTTTCTTTTTCAAATAAATCATGTTCTCCTACAATAGAAATACTTTCTTCATTATCAAAATGTAATGTAAACGCAGATTCTAACTCTTTACCTTTCCAAGCTACATAAACTTCTTGTGATTCAAATATACCTTTTTCGTGATTAAATGTTAAAACATAATCACCTAATTTAATATCCTCTATATTTTTAGTTGAACCATCTGACATAGTAATTTTTGTACCTTTTGCAAAACAAGTAACTTCAGTTTTTCCCTCTGTTATTTTTCCTTGCTTTGTTACCGTAAATACATTCTCTTTTGGACTTGTACATGTCCATGGTCCTGTCCCCTCTACAGTCCAATCATTATTTTTCAATGATGCTGTTAAATCACTATTTTCTATTTCTCCTGTTATACCATTATATGCACTTGAAATCATCGCATTTAACGTTTCTTTATCAGCATTTATTTGTGTCTTTGTTGCTGCATCCTTTGATTTTGTGAATATTCCTCCATCCATTGCAATCGTTACAGTAACAGCTACTAATATTAGCATTACTATTATTGTTATTATTAACGCTATTAAGGTTATTCCTTTTTGGTTTTTCATTTGTGTTCCTCCATTTTTATTATTCTTCGGGCGATTAAAATCGCCCCTACGATTCGTATATCCAAATTTTTAATTAATTTTTAGACAGTTTGCCGTCCCCATTGGCAATTTTTCATTCTTATTGTTATTATTTTATATTAAAATTTTTTAATTGTAAATAAATCTTATATAAAAAAATAACAGAAAAATATTTCTGTTATTTTTAAACTGATTGCTCTTTTAATAAATCATCTAATACATCGTTTAATTCAATAGGTGTTACCTTGTGTGTTTTTAATGTATCTATAATTTCAATTATTTTTTCTTTATTTCGTGATATATTATTAACTGAATTACTTTCTACATTAAAATTATTATTTTTATATTCTCTTTTTTGAATTTCTATACCATATTTTTTACTTGGTTTTCCTAATAATTTGAATCTTGATTTTTTTATTTTATAATATTCTAGTTCTATTCGATGATTAATATTTCCATTTGGTATTTCGCTGTTTTCGATATATGTCATACCATAGCATGTTTTAGAACTTTTCAAAGCATACACTCCCTTCTTTAGTATAGATTTATATGTCTTGCAACACAAGTTAAATAATACTATACTGTGGGTAAAAAATCAACACAAATCGTTTTACATAATATTTGTAATTTAGACGTTTTTCGACTATATATAACAAAAATAACTCAGTAAAATTACTAAGTTATTTAAATTTGTTTCTATTTACACTTATGCATTGTCTTTTATATATTCAACTACATCATTTACAGTTACAACTTTTTCAGCGTCATTATCTGGAATTTCTATATCAAATTCTTCCTCTAATGCCATTATAAGTTCTACTATATCTAATGAGTCAGCTCCTAAGTCATCAATAAAAGATGCATCTGGTGTTATTGCAGTTTCAGCAACTCCTAGTTGATCTATTATTATATCTTTTACTTTATTATAAACTTCTTCTGAATTCATAAGTTTATACTACACCTCCTTAAAAATTCTTTGCTCTTATTACTTGTTATATTATATGCTTTAAAATATATTGTCAATAGTTTTTATTGTTTTTATTTAATTATTTTTTTCAAATTCTTGTTTTAAAATTTCTACAGCATTTGATTTTGCAAACTTTTCTGCTTGTTTTATTGTATAATAAAACAATGTTTCATCACTACTTCCATGTGCTTTTACAACTGGTTTTTTTACTCCTAGAAATAATGCTCCCCCATATTCTTTATAATCCATTGTTTTACTAAAACGCTTTATTCCTTTTAATGCCGGAATTGTACAAAGTGTACTAATAAAATTTTTCTTTAAACTTTCTGTAAGTGATTTTTTAACGAACTTTCCAAAACCTTCTACAGTTTTTAAAAATATGTTTCCGGTAAAACCATCAGTAATAACTGCATCTATTTCTCCAGAAAACGCTTCTCTTCCTTCTACATTTCCAACAAAATTTATATTATAGTCTTTTGCTTTTTCTTTTAAAAGTTGGTAACTTTCTTTCATTAACTCGTTACCCTTATTTTCTTCAGTACCAATATTTAACAAACCAATTGCTGGTTTTTCTATCTTGTAAATTCTATTTAAATAAATATTAGCAAATTCTGCAAACTGTAATAAATTAATTGGCTTGCAATTTGTATTTGCCCCTGCATCTACTAACATTAATCCTTTTTTATATGATGGAAGCATTGGAGCTATCGCAGGTCTATCTACTCCTTTAATTCTTCCAACTATTAATGTTGCTCCAGTTAAAAGTGCTCCAGAATTTCCAGCAGAAATAAATACATCTCCTTCATCCTGTTTTAACATATTAAATCCAACAACCATTGAAGAATCTTTTTTGTTTCTTATTGCTTGTGTTGGTATATCCTCCATTTCTATTACCTCTGTTGCATTTTTAATTGATAATTTATCTGATATTTCTGATACTTCTTTGTCATATAATTCTTTTATTCTTGCTTTTATTACTTCTTCTTTTCCTATTAATATTATTTCAGAATCGATTTCGTTAATTGCCCTTATTGCACCTTTTATATTTGCATCTGGACTATTATCACCACCGCATACAATCTAATAATATTTTCATAAATCTCCCTTTCTTTTTTTAATTTTATTTTTATATTTTATTATTTTATCAAAGAAAAATCAATACTTTAAAAGAACAAATCTAAAAATTTTAGTCTTTACTTTTGCTTTAATATTTTTCAAAAAAAAATAGAGGTTAAAAATAACCTCTATTTTTAGTTTATTATTAATTATTCAATAACTTCTGAAACGATACCAGAACCAACTGTTCTACCACCTTCACGGATAGCGAATCTTAATCCTTTATCCATAGCTATTGGTGTGATTAATTCGATTGTCATTGTAACATTATCACCTGGCATTACCATTTCTGTACCTTCTGGTAAGTTAATAACACCTGTAACGTCTGTTGTTCTGAAATAGAATTGTGGTCTATAGTTTGTAAAGAATGGTGTATGTCTTCCACCTTCTTCTTTAGTTAATACATAAACTTCTGCTTTGAATTTTGTATGTGGATGTATTGAACCTGGTTTTGCTAAAACTTGTCCTCTTTCGATTTCTTTTCTATCAATACCTCTTAATAGAACACCAATATTATCTCCAGCTTCTGCTTGATCTAATAATTTTCTGAACATTTCAACACCTGTTACAACAGTTTTCTTTCTTTCAGCAGATAATCCAACTATTTCAACTTCGTCTTGAACTTTAACAACTCCTCTTTCAACTCTACCTGTAGCAACTGTTCCTCTACCTGTTATAGAAAATACGTCTTCTACTGGCATTAAGAAGTCACCATCTGTTGGTCTATCTGGTGTTGGTATATAAGAATCTACTGCATCCATTAATTCTTTTATGCATTGATATTCTGGTGCATTTGGATCTGTTGATGTAGATTCTAGAACTTTTAATGAAGATCCTTTTACGATTGGAATTTCATCTCCTGGGAAATCATAGCTAGATAATAAATCTCTAACTTCCATTTCAACTAATTCTAATAATTCTGGGTCATCAACCATATCACATTTGTTTAAATATACAACTATATATTTAACACCAACTTGTCTAGCAAGTAATATATGCTCTCTTGTTTGAGGCATTGGACCATCAGCTGCAGAAACAACTAATATAGCTCCGTCCATTTGTGCAGCACCTGTAATCATGTTTTTAACATAATCAGCGTGTCCAGGACAGTCAACGTGTGCATAGTGTCTATTTTCTGTTTCATATTCAACGTGTGCTGTGTTAATTGTAATTCCTCTTGCTTTTTCTTCTGGAGCACCGTCTATTTGATCATATGCTGTAAATTGTGCCTTTCCTAATAATCCTAACCATTTTGTAATAGCTGCTGTTGTTGTTGTTTTTCCATGGTCTACGTGACCAACTGTACCGATATTAACGTGTGGTTTTGTTCTTTCAAATTTTGCTTTTGCCATTTTAAAAATTCCTCCTTAAATTTTTAATTTAATTTTTATTTATAATTTAAAAATTAATAACAATTTTCATGTATTTGCATTTTATAATATTTTTTATCTTTTTGCAATACATTTTTATTTTTTTATATAATCGAATAACTATTAATTAGTCTTCTTTTTTAGTTCTTGATGCAACTATTTTTTCAAATACTGATTTTGGAACTTCTTCGTAATGACTTGGTTCCATTGCGTATGTTCCTCTACCTTGTGTTTTTGAACGTAAGTCTGTTGCATATCCAAACATTTCTGCTAATGGAATAAATGCTCTTATAATTTGCATTCCACTTCTTGCTTCCATACCTTCCATTTTACCACGTCTTGAGTTTACATCTCCAATAACATCTCCCATATATTCTTCTGGAACTGTTATTTCTACTTTCATTATTGGTTCTAAAATTACAGATTTTGCTTGTTTACATCCTTCTTTAAATGCCATAGATCCGGCAATTTTGAATGCCATTTCTGATGAGTCAACATCATGGTAAGATCCATCTACTAATGAAGCTTTAAAGTCAATAACTGGATAACCAGCTAAAATTCCGCTTTCTGCAGCTTCTCTAATACCTTCTTCTGTTGGTTTAATATATTCTTTCGGAACAACACCACCGACAATTTTACTTTCGAATTGAATTCCTGAACCTGGTTCTAATGGTTCCATTTCCAACCAAACGTGTCCGTATTGTCCACGACCACCAGATTGACGTATGAATTTTCCTTCTACTTTTACTTTGTTTCTAATTGTTTCTTTATATGAAACTTGTGGTTTACCAACATTACATTCAACTTTAAATTCTCTTTTTAATCTGTCTACTATAATGTCTAAGTGTAATTCACCCATACCAGCAATTATTGTTTGACCTGTTTCATGGTTTGTATATGCTTTAAATGTTGGATCTTCTTCAGCAAGTTTTCCTAAAGCTATACCCATTTTTTCTTGAGCTACTTTATCTTTTGGCTCAATAGCTATTTCAATAACTGGTTCTGGGAATTCCATAGATTCAAGTATAACTGGGTGATTTATATCACATAAAGTATCACCTGTTGTAACTTCTTTTAGTCCAACAGCTGCTGCTATATCTCCAGCATAAACTTTATCTATATCTTCTCTATGGTTAGAATGCATTAAAACAATTCTTCCCATTCTTTCTTTTTTATCTTTGTTTGCATTTAATACAGTAGATCCTGCTTCTAATGTTCCTGAATATACTCTAAAGAAACATAATTTTCCTATAAATGGATCTGTTGCAATTTTAAATGCTAAAGCAGCAAATGGTTCACTATCTGATGTTTTTCTTTCTGTTTCTTCTCCATCTAATGTAACACCTTTAATATCTTCTACATCTATTGGTGCTGGCATATAATAAACTATTGCATCTAATAACTCTTGAACACCTTTATTTTTATATGAAGATCCACATGTTACTGGAACTATTGTGTTTGCTAATGTTCCTAATCTTAAACCTTTTTTAATATCTTCTTCTGAAAGTTCTCCTTCATCAAGATATTTCATCATTATTTCATCATCTTGTTCTGCAGCTGCTTCTACCATTTCTGCTCTATATTTTTCTGCTTTTTCTTTTAAATCATCTGGTATATCACATTCTTCTATGTCTTTACCTAAATCATCTTTATGAATAAAAGCTCTCATTTTAACTAAGTCAACAATTCCTCTAAAGTTATCTTCTGCTCCAATTGGTAATTCAATTGCAATTGCATTTGCTTTTAATCTTTCTTTCATTTGGTCTATACAAGCATAAAAATCTGCTCCAACCATATCCATTTTATTTACGTATGCCATTCTTGGTACTTTGTATTTATCAGCCTGTCTCCAAACTGTTTCTGATTGTGGTTGAACACCACTTTTTGCAGCAAGTACAAGTACAGAACCATCTAATACTCTTAATGATCTTTCAACTTCAACAGTAAAGTCAACGTGACCTGGTGTATCAATTATGTTTATTCTATGATTTAACCATTGACATGTTGTTGCAGCAGAAGTAATTGTTATACCTCTTTCTTGTTCTTGTTCCATCCAGTCCATTGTTGCAGCTCCTTCATGAACTTCACCAATTTTATGTGTTCTACCTGTATAGAAAAGAATTCTTTCTGTTGTTGTTGTTTTTCCTGCATCAATGTGAGCCATTATTCCTATATTTCTTGTTCTTTCTAATGGAAATGCTCTATCTGCCATTAATTTTTCCTCCTAATATTAATATTCTACCATTTATAATGTGCGAAAGCTTTATTAGCTTCTGCCATTCTATGCATATCTTCTTTCTTCTTGAAAGATCCACCTGTACTGTTAACTGCATCTATAATTTCGTTTGCTAGTTTTTCAGCCATTGTTTTTTCGTGTCTATTTCTTGCATAGTTTACTAACCATCTTAATCCTAAAGTTTGTCTTCTTTCTGGTCTAATTTCGATTGGAACTTGATATGTAGCTCCACCAACTCTTCTTGCTTTAACTTCAAGAACTGGCATAATATTATTTAATGCTGCTTCAAAAACTTCTAATGCATCTTTTCCTTCTTTTTCTTTTATAATATCAAATGCATCATATACTATTTTTTGAGCAACTGTCTTTTTACCATCTAACATAACATTGTTTATAAGTTTTGTTACAACTTGACTATTGTATATTGGATCTGGTAAAACTTCTCTTTTTGCAATATATCCTCTTCTTGGCACTATTCTTCACTCCTTTTTTACAAAATTTACAGATATTTATAAAAATATCCAAAGTTACTCTTGGAATTTACATTCCACGCATAGTGCATATAAATAATTTATCTATTATATTTATTAGCACTACTAATTTAATTTCTAAGCTTTTGGTCTTTTAGCACCATATTTAGATCTAGCTTGCATTCTGTCTTTTACACCTGCAGTATCTAATGTACCTCTTATAATATGGTATCTAACACCTGGTATATCTTTTACCCTTCCACCTCTTATTAAAACAACACTGTGTTCTTGTAAGTTGTGTCCTATTCCAGGGATATAAGATGTAACCTCATAACCATTTGAAAGTCTAACCCTAGCAACTTTTCTTAAAGCTGAGTTAGGTTTTTTAGGTGTTACTGTTTTAACTACAGTACAAACTCCTCTTTTTTGTGGTGATCTTTGATTTGTTTGTCTATTTGCTTTTGAGTTAAATCCCTTTAATAAAGCTGGAGCCTTTGCTTTTGTTGTAGTTGTATTTCTACCTTTTCTTACTAATTGGTTAATTGTTGGCAATTTTTTTCACCTCCTAAAATTATATTAAAAGTGCTAATTTGTATTTAAACACTAACGCATAGTATTTTATCATTTTTTACTTATATTTGTCAATAGTTATAGTCTATTTTTTTCTTAGGGAAACCTGTTATTTCGGATTTATATACAAAAATAAAAGTACGAAGATTATTCTTCGTACTTCGTACTTTTATAATATGAATTCATACTTATTATATTTGTATTTATTCCTATTTTTTGTTTACTAAATCTTTTAATGCTTTACCAGCTTTAAATACTGGAGCTTTTGATGCAGGTATTTTGATTTCTTCTTTAGTTTGTGGGTTTCTACCTTTTCTAGCTGCTCTTTTTCTTACTTCAAAAGATCCAAATCCAACTAATTGAACTTTGTCACCTTTTACTAAAGAACCAGTAACTACTTCTACGAATGCATTTAATGATGCTTCTGCTCCTTTTTTTGTGTCTCCTGTTTTTGCAGCCATTGCTGCGATTAATTCAGCTTTGTTCATTTAAAATTACCTCCTAAAAAGATTTGTTTTTTACAGCAAAGAGCTAAAACTCTTCACTCTTTAGTTTAATTCGCCAAAATTAGCTAAAATCCTTCTTTTTTTATTTTTTATTCTTTGATTTCCCTAAGAGTTGCTCTGTTTTGTTTTGTGGAAGTCTTGATTTTACTGTGTTTTATTAATTTGTCAATTTTTATATTTTTTTGTTTAAATGTATCTTTTACACTTGTTTTAAGCATTAAAAAGCATATTATTAAAGAAACTACATGTGAAATTAAATTAGATATTATAGCTCCATAAATTCCTATTTTTTCTATTGGTATTAATAATATATTAAATATTAATTTACATATTCCACCTATTGCAAATGCAATCACTGGAACATTTATTTTTCCAATTCCCTGTAATGCACCATTAATAGTTTGAATTAATACAACCAATATTATATCAAAAGAGGCAAGTCTCAACATTTCCGAACCATTAGATGCATTTGGAAATAAAATTCCGGATTATTTGACTAGAAAAAAACATTATTATTGTTGTACATATTATTCCAATTAATAGCGAAAATATAACAGAAGATTTTATTTTTTTCTTAGCATCTCTTTTGTTTCCAATTGCAATAGATGTAGAAACTGTCGGTACCAACGCAGTCGAAAAAGCAATATTAAATGCAAAAGGTAAACTAATTAAAGCATCCACTTTGCCTGATAATATTCCATATTGAAGTTTCGCATATTCTTCAGGCATATTTTTTTTTAAAATTCTTACTATTGTTAGTGCATCAATAGTTTTGCTTGTTCCTGCAAATAAACTACTTAAAGCAATAGGAACAGATATGTATAGTATGTCTTTTATTATCTGTTTACATCTTTCTTCTTTACTAAATATTGATTTTTTTACTTCTTTCCATATTTGTCTTTTTTCCTTTAAAAAGCACAAGTATAAATATATTACCCCACTTAATGTAGCTAAAGTTGCGGCTATCGTTGCAGTTTCCACCATTAAATTTGTATTGTTTTTAGACCAATTAGCAACAATTTCTACTAATACAATGGTTAATACTGTTTTAACTATTTGTTCAGCACTTCCAGAATTTGCTGTTATATTAAGTTGTTTTTTACCATTAAAATATCCCTTCATAACCGATGAAATTGATACTAAAAAAATTGATGGCGCCAAAACCATTAAAACATACTTAGTATCAGGGAGTTGTAAATAATTATTTGCTATATATTTAGCTTTCCAAAATAATATTGAACTTCCTATAAAACCCAATACACCGAATAAAACCAATGATATTTTTAATATTCTATATGATACTTTAATATCTCCTATAGCTTCTTTACTTGAAATTAATTTAGCAATTGCATTTGGCACTCCAATTGAACAAATCGTAAGAAATAAAGCATATATCTGAAATGCACTATTGTATATTGCATTTCCAGCATCTCCATATCCACTTTTATTTGTTAAATATATTTTATATACAAAACCTATAATTTTTATTAATGCTTGAGAAAACATAATAATTATTATATTTTTAGTAAAACTATTTTTTTTATTTTTTATTTTAATCACTCCTTATGTTTTAATAATTACTACTATTATTAATATATATGAACTTTTTCTTTAAAAAGACTTGCTTTTTTCCTGATTTCATAAGATAATATATATGTAAAATTCTAGAAAAATTGGGGGATTTTTTGTGAAATACGTCGATAAATTTTTAAAATTAATTAAAACAGATAGAAACACATTTTTCACTTATCTTTTTACTCTTCTATCTGCATATATAATAATTGATAGACTTATAGAATTATTTATAATAATTGGTACTGGTATGTCTGTTTCCTATTGGGGACCAATCAAATACACTTTAGCTTTAGCTTGTCCGGTACTTGCTTTTATGTTTTCGTACCCATCTAAATTTTGCAAATCAAATGATACGAAAATATCTTTCTTTTATGTATATTGTGTAGCTCTTTATATAATATTTATATCTATGGTCGTACAATGGCTAAATTATTTATTTTGGACATTGATTGTATCTCTTCCAAATTATAAAGTTATTGTTACAGACTTTTCAGATTTAATTATTAGGGCTTTTACAGCAATTTCAATTTACATACCTCTTACAACATTTTATAAATTGATTGCTTGGTTAAACAAAACAGTTAATGACCCTATTTTTCCAAATAATTTCAGAGATTCTATTTGTGATTACTCTGGTGTAGATATAGCAGCACCAGACGGCACAACCGGTCCATACAGTTTAGAAATAGAACTTTGTAAAGATAAATCTACAGGAAAACCTGTTAAAATATTAGAAACTAGAAGATTTCAACCTACTTTAATCGCTGGTCCTTCTGGATCGGGAAAAACAACAATGGTTATGGAACCTATGATTGCTAGAGATTTAGAAAAGAAATATTTCTTTAGAGAAACTGCTAAAGAAATGGGATATACAGCATTAAAAACAAATTTAGCAACTTTAAACTGTCCATATGATAATGATTATATAAATAAAAACTTTTCTTTAACAATGCTTACACCTGTTGAAAGAAAAGAAAAAATATATAAAGCATATATGAATAAAATGATTTCTCACGTTACAAATGATGGCAAAATATGTTATAACGATTTAGGAATTACAGTTGTATCTCCAGATTATGAACACATTTCTAAAATAAAAGAAATAGCAGATAATTATAATATAACTACTTATATTATTGACCCACTAGTAAAAACATCTGTTGGTTTAAACCCTTTTATAATTGGAAGTCCTGCTTTATGTGGATTAATTATATCTAGTATTATTTCAAGCCTATATAATCCAGCTTCTCAAACAGCTGAATTAGCATATATGTATGATTTAGGACAACAAGCTATCCAAAATTTAGTAATACTTTTAAAACTAATGCATCCAAAACTTAATAATGGTGAAATGCCTAATTTAGAAGATTTATTAAAATGTTTTAACAATTTTGAATTAGTTGAAGAAATGTGTGAACAGTTAAAAGAAGATGACGTACTTTCTAAAGAATATGAATTGCAATTAGATTATTTTAAAAAATTCTTTTATAAAAACTCAATAGGATATAACGAAATGCAAAGATATCTTCATTTTCCAGCAGCACAATTAGATGTTCTTTTACGTTCTGGTGAAGCAAGGTCGATTATTTGTAACAGAAATAATAATATTAATTTTACAGAAGTTTTAGAAGAAGGTGCAGTTGTTTTGTTATGTTCAAGGCCATTTGAAATTGGTGGAGTTGCAGAACAATCATTTGCAAGATTTTTCCTTACATTAATGATGTGTTCTGTTGAAGTTCCAAGAGGTACAATTGAAAAGACAAGAACTCCACATTTTTTATATGTAGATGAATTTGATCGCTATGCAGATGGCTCATTTATTGATATGATTACAATATATAGAAAATTTAAAATAGGTACTGTTTTCTCTGTTCAAAATTTAACCAGATTATCCGGTGGTATAGGAAGTCCATTTACTCAAACTTTACTTTCAAACGCAGCTACTAAACTTACATTTGGAAATAATACTCCAGAAGAATATGGTTGGTGGATGCAAGAGTTTGGTCAAAGAAGAGAATGGAAAGTTGGTAATTCTTATGATAAAAAAGATGGTGCATATAGTCAAGATTTAGGAGGCGTATCTTGGTCTTGGGAAGATACCATGAAGCTTGGTAAATTACAAGGTTTAGGTTTTAAATCTGTAATTTACAAAACAAAAGACAAAAAAGGTAAACATGTTGTTAATTTTGGTACAGTAGATTTCCTAGAAAGCAAATATAAAACAAAGCATAAAACAAAAAATTATAGTTTTAGTAAATTTTCTGATGATTCTCCTGATGATGATATTAAAGAAAAAAACAAAAAGCAAAAGTTTGATCCAAATAAAGTTAAATTTGCAGATGATAAAGAAATAGATCCAATTGTAAATAATACAACAGATGCATCTTACTTCTTTGATAATGAAGATGCAATTAGCTTTGATTTAAAGAATCCCAAAGATTAATAAAATAGTAAAGAGCAATTCTAATTTAGAACTGCTCTTTTTGTAACTTTCAATAGCTAATGAATTTGTTATTCTTTCTTATATCCTAATCCATTACACATTGGACAATCTTTTTTACCTGTCCCGTTACATTCACTACATGTAAATTTTCGATTAAACTGAACTTTTCCGTAAACTTCACCTGAGCCATTGCATCTGTTGCATGTTACCTTTCCTGTTCCATAACAATAACAACATTGTTCATATGCCATTAAAAATCACTCCTTAGATTATTATTTAATTAATCTAACTATTGAAGAGTTACATTTTTACTCTAACATATTTATTTGCTTTAGTCAATAATTTAAATATTTTAATACTTAAGTATCCTATTCCAATACTTTTAATTTTACTTCTTCCATCTTGTATTTTCCAGTTTTTTCATCTATTTTAAATTCTATTAATGACTGAATTAGTTTATCTGCATTTTGTTTTAAATCTGTTGTAAAATATAAATTAATTCCTGGAATCTCTAGTTTGTTTGTAACCAATATCTTTAATGTCTCTACAGTATGTTTTTCATCTTCGCATACAAATATTAACTGTGGTTTTGATTCATATCCAGAATCCATTGGTACAAAACTTTCATAGAAATCTTTGTATAGTTTCATTCTTTCTATAAGTTTTTTATCCCATTCTTCATCTCTTCTTACTGCTTCAAATACTAAATTTACAGATTTTCCATTTTTAGTTATCTTAACACCAGCATGTGCTTTAAATGTTTTTCCAATTTTTTTAGCTGTAATAGCAGGTTTAATTATATATGAATCAAAATTTTGAGCTTTTCTTAAATATGCAAGTATTATTTGATTTCCAGCCAAACGTTTTTTTATCATTTCGACTGGTTTAGTATTATCTGTTGGTTGCCATTTGCATTCAATTTCTTTTGAATTTAATAAATATTTACCCATTTTTTCAAGACAATATATTCTGTATATACATTTTCCTTCTTCAGATGTGAAATAATATCTAGTTAATATTTTTGATTTTACTAGTTGTTCTAATTTATTATTTAATTTATCCTGTGATGCTATTTCTACGTTTTTATGTAATAATATTTGATATATTTGTCTTGATGTAATAAACTCAAAATCATTAACAATTTCTAATATTTTAAAATGTATATCTGTAATATGTCCAATATTTATTTTATGTATTATTTGATTAATTGAAACATATCCGTCCTTACCGTCAAAAGTTTTTATTTCTCCATCTCTAATTGCAAATGGAGATACTTCTGTTTTTATTTGACTATCTTCTACCATAATTATGGCCTCCTTTAAATAATAATTAATTTTATTTTCTTTTTATCAGGTATAATTTTTTTTATATAAACCTTTACTTCTTGACCATATTCTATATTTTCTTTATATTCTGCAAGGCCAATTAAATTTGGTTTTAGTTCTACAAAAATACCGGTTTTTATGTTGCTCAATTTCTCTTGCTATTCCGGCTAACTATGCTTCCCTCGCTAAAATCTTGTATGTTTTCTTCCCATGTACCGAAGCATTTCTTTATAGCTTAGAATTACCCTGTTTGATTTCCTATCTATTGATTTTACCATAATTTTTATTTTTTGTCCAATTTTAAATCTTTCAAATGGAGTTTTTATTCTTGCTATTGAAATATCTTCTATATGTACTAGACCAACTATTCCTCCTCCAATTTCCACAAAAGCCCCATATGGTCTAATGTTTTTAACAATTCCTAAAACCTGCATTCCCTCTTTTAAATCACTTTTTATCCAATTAATTGCATCTTTTCCGACTGCTTTTCTTGATAAAATTACTGTATCATTAGGTTTTATATCTTTTACTTTAAATTGAACTATTTTATTCACTTTATTTCTACAAATACTTGGATTTGGTATTCCAGTTTTATCCTTGTTAATTTCTTCAATTTCATCTCTCGGTATTATTCCTGTTATGTTGTTTCCCAAATTTACATACAAATTATAGTTAGAATCACATCTTGTAACCCTACCTTGAATAATTTCTCCACTTTTATGTGCTATATTTAACTCCTCTAGTGAAAAGCTATTTTTTAATTCTTGCCATCCCTCTGGAATAAATTTTTGATATTCCATACCAAGACTCTCCCTTTTTCTTTTGTTTATTATTGTATAAATTAATTGTTTTATTAATTATATATATTTTTATAAAAATTTACAATATTATTTTAATAGTTTTTCTATTTCTTCTTTTTTTAGATATCTCCATGTTCCAAGTGATAAATTTTTTACTGACAAATTTCCGATCTTACTTCTATGTAAGCTAAGAACTTTTTTATTTATTGCTTCACACATCCTTCTTATTTGTCTATTTTTACCTTCATGAATTGTTATTGCTAATCTACTTATATTTTTTATTTCATCTATTTTTAAAATTTTTACATCTGCTTTACTTGTTACAAAATCACCAATATCTACTCCACGTTTTAATTTTTCAACTTCATCATTTGTTATCTTTCCTACCACAGTTACATTATACGTTTTAGTAATTTCATGTTTGGGATGTGTTACTTTATAAACAAAATCTCCATCATTTGTAAGTATTATTGCTCCTGATGTATACATATCTAATCTACCAACGGGAACCAATCTTTTATTTGTTTTAACTAAATCTAATACCGTTTTTCTTTTAAATTGATCTTTCACTGTAGTAACATAATCTATTGGTTTATTTAATAAAATATATACTTTTTCCTCTGTTGGTTTAATTAGTTTATTTTCGTATTCAATTTTATCACTTGCTTTTACTTTTATACCTAATTGGTTTGCAATTTTTCCATTAACTTTTACTTTACCTTGTAAAATATATTCTTCACATTTTCTTCTTGATGCAATTCCACAATCTGCTAAAAATTTTTGTAATCTAATTTCTTCCATTTAAAATTCTCCTGATTTTAATTCTTCTAATATCTTTTCGAAATATTCCGGTAATTTTGCTTCGCATTGAACTTCTTTTTTTGTTGTTGGATGGATAAATTTTAATTTATATGCATGAAGCATTTGTCCCTTTACACTAAAAGGATTTTTACCATTTGAATAAACCTCATCTCCTACAATTGGAAATCCAATCTCTGACATATGTACTCTTATTTGATGAGTTCTTCCAGTTTTTATTTTTAGTTCTATAAGAGTATATCCATTATATTTTTTTATTACATTAAATTCTGTTATTGCTTCTTTTCCACTTTTAGTTACCGCCATTTTTTTTCTATCTTTTGTACTTCTTCCAATTGGCATATTAATAATTGCACTGTTTTCTTTTAAAACTCCTCTTACAAGTGCAATATATGTTTTTTCTACTTCTCTTTGCTTTATTTGATTGCTTATATCTATATGAGCTTTGTCATTCTTAGCAACAATTACTAAACCGTGATGTATCTTTATCTATTCTATGTACTATTCCAGGTCTTATTTTTCCACCTATTCCGTGAAAGGTCTCCCTTACAATAAGCCATTACTGCATTTACTAATGTTCCATCTGGATTTCCATTTCCAGGATGTACCACCATACCTTTTTCTTTATTTATTATTATAATGTCATCATCTTCATAAACAATGTTTAATGGTATATTCTGAGGTTTTAAATCAGTTTCTTCCATTTGTTCTTCTTCAATTAAAATATTATCATTTAATTTTGTTTTATATGAAGTTTTAATTTTTTCATCATTCACTAATATATTTCCGCTTCTCAATCATTCTTTGAACAGCCACTCTTGAAATGTTCTTATCTATTGTACATATTAATTTATCAACTCTTATTCCTACTTCATTTTCTTTTACAATATAATTTTTCATTCTTTCTCCATTATACAATCTTTTATTAAGCATATTGCTACTAATCCTACTCCACATGTAATACATATATCAGCCAAATTAAACATTGGAAATTTTATTATAGGATTTATATCTATATAATCTACCACAAATCCTCTAAAAATTCTATCTATCAAATTTCCACATCCTCCTGATATTATTAGTACCAATGCATATTTCATTATTATATTCAATTCATTTCTTTTCTTTGTTAAAATATAAATCAAAATTGCAATCAATATAAAATTACCTATAATAAATACTAGTAAATTATTATTTCCGATTCCATATGCTCCTCCAGTGTTTTCTATATATGTTAAATTAAGCATATTTTTTATAACTACAATATATGAATTATATATTTGTTTTGAAACTATTAATTTGGCTAATTGGTCGATTCCAATTAATGCAATTAATAATCCACCAAATAAAATATTTTTGTTGTTTTTCATTTTAAATTTCTATACCTCTATATTTGCTGTTTTTCTTTCATATATACAAAAACATGGATCCTCATAAATAAGTGTATATTTATCTGTATCATTTTTTATTACTTTCCTTAATTTTGCATTTTTATACATTATTAAATGGGTTATTCCATATTTATCTAATTTATTTTCTATATTGGATATCGACAAATTAGACAAATCCATAAAATCATCAAATACAGTTATATTTTCATTAAATTCAGGTGAATATAAATCAGCTCTTGAATCTATAAATACTGGTATTCCTCTAAATAATAAATAACTTCCATAATTATATTCATTGTACAATTTAATATTTTCAATATCCAAATTTTCTAAAATAAATTCAGATGCCAATATAGGATAGCTGCTTTCACTTACGTATTTATCATCCATTTTAGGTTTGAACAAAAGTATCGAACCTGCAACAACTATTGCAATTATACAAACAGTTCCAACTAATGACGTAATCCAATTTTCTATTTTTATACATTCATCTGGTATATGTGTATTTATAAATTCACATATTAATTTATTTAATACAAATCCACAACAAATTATTGCAAACATTGATTCCTGTCTTTTACTATAAAAAGTTAATATACTAAGTCCCGCAAGCATAAACAAATCACTCAATCTAATTTTTGTATCTGTAAAAGTTAAAATAGAAATAAAAATTACTACTATTATCATCATATTAACATTTTCAGCTAATACTAATGGTCCATGTTCATTTATATACTCCATTGTTTTTCCTGCCATCGTTTTTATTAAATATGTATATGGAGTATTTCCAATTGGTGTTAATAAACCAGTAAAAGCACATATAAACATCACTATAACTAAATATTTTATATTTTTATTTTTCTCCATTTTTATTTTATATGCATTTTTTTCTATCTTTTCTTGTTGCTGGTGTATTCTTTTTTCCTTTTCTTGAAGTTCTGTAATTTTGTTTTTTATTTCTTCAATTATTTCAGGATCATTTTCTTTTGCAATTTTTATATGCATTTTTTTTATATCTTTTGAAACTAAATATGTTCCAATATTAGATATACAATAAAAAATATATTCAGCTATATATGGTAAATACAAAATAAAATAAAAAGGAAATACTGCAGCATGTAAATTTGCTATTAAAATTGGTATTATAATTAATCCTACCGCATATCTTTTCTTTTTAGTCTCTAAAAACTTTTCAATAAAATATACTGTTAACACAAATAAAATAAATGTTACCAATTGTGCCCTTGCAGCAATAAAATCTTGTATCACATATAAAATACCAAAAGTTAATATTAGTGATATTAATCTATTTTTAGTTAATTTTGAATTCGTAATATATAACGTAATCCCCAAAATAATCGTCAATATTATTGTTGCTACATATATACCAGTAAATCCACCAATACTATATACTAAGTATGTAAGCAAATCATAAAGCCAATGTGGATATGTATATTTTAAATCATTATGCCATGAAAAAGGATCTTTCATATCTATTCCGTTATTTAATATATGTTCTCCAATTTTTATAGTATAATATGTATCATTTTGAAATGTTACAGGTGTTATTGCAAAACAAAATACTGTAATTAAAACTATAGCTAAAATTGTAAATCTTATTTTATTTTTGCTTGTTTCCATTTCGTCTCCTTATATTTATTATAATTCATATATATATATTATCATACAGCCATAAAACTTACAATAATTATTTAATATTTACTTTGTTTTTGACTATTATTTTGCTATAATATTTATAGGTGATAATATGATTTTAAAAGTAATAACGTTTAACATGTGTCATGGCGAAGGAATAGATCGGAAAAATTGATGTTAGAAAACAATCTTTGTTCTTAAAAAAGTTTAATCCCGATATAATATTTTTACAAGAAATTGATATGTATACTAACAGAGCTTACAATAAAAATCAAATATATACCTTTAGCAAGTATACAAACTTACAATATAGAGCTGTAGGCACAAATATAAAATATAAAAATGGTTTTTATGGAGATGGTATTTTATCTAAATTTCCTATTGAATATTCTGCAAATTACTTATCACCATTAGTAGATCCATCTCATGAGCAAAGAGGTATACTTTGTAATAAAATTTCTTTTGGAAATACAAAAATTAACATCTTTTCTCTTCATATGTCTACCTTTGAACAAGAAAGAATTTTAACTGCAAAAGAATTATTGAAAATCACCTCAAAAATAAATAAAAATGAGACCATATTAATTGGTGGAGATTTTAATATTGGAATACAAAAAGTCGGAAAGCATTTATATAAATATAACCATAAAGAAAATTTTGAAGAATATGAAATCTTACAGCAAAAATTTAATCATATAAATAATTCAGATCCAACTTGGATTTCCGGAAATGAAAAAGCATGTATAGATACATTTTTTTACTCAAAAAATTTAAAATTATTAAACTATAAAACAATACCTGCAGAAATTTCAGATCATTATCCTGTATACGCAGAATTTTTAATTTAAAAAGTTTAGGAGCGAAATTACTCTCGCTCCTATTTTTCATTTAGCGTCTAGGAATAACTTTTTTTCCATTTCCTTTTCCTTGACTGACGACCTTTTTAGAAACCTTATAATTTGGTCTCTTTTTTTTCGAGGGCATCAAACCCCTCCTTTTTTTTTATTTTAGCTTACGCTAATTTGTTACATTATACCATATTTTTACGTATATTTCAATTATTTGATTTTATCTTTTATTTTAACCAATGAAGGTTAGTCAAACATATGTCA
>DCHW01000048.1 GCA_002314935.1 Clostridiales bacterium UBA1742
GGTAAAGCATTATTACCCTCATTTCTTGTTGCATATGCTTCAGCAAGACTTTGAATGTTTTCTGCAACAAAATCCTTTTGATTATCAAAAACCTCTAGCATACATATTTTCCATATATTTTCATTTGTTATTTCTCTAAATTCCATATTATTTATTCTTACTCCAATTTTCTATTCTTTTTACTACACTATTTGTATATTCTTTAAAATGCTTTTTCCAATATCTATTTGCTGTAGGATTATATGACTCATGATCTACTCCTAAATATATGAATCCCTCATCTAAAAGCATATTCATCACTTCCTGAAGCAATATGTCGTAGCAGCCTGTTCCTCTATATTCCTCTTTAGAATACGCACCATTTATATTAGCCATTTTTTTATTATAAGAAATAAAATTTTCCCCTTCATCTGTAATATCAATATAAGCAATAATTTTATCATTATCCGATAGAACAAAAGTTCTTCTATCTCCTGATTCAACTTCACTAATCCACTCATTACATTCATCTTCTGTAGATTGTAAAAAACAAGGAGATTTCTTTAAATGCATATCTAGTTGTTTTCTTAATTCTCTAATCTTATAAAAATCTTCAAGCTTTAGCTCATAGAAGTTATAATTATGCTGAACATTCTTATATTCCATTTTAGTTATTAAATCCTTAGAGCGCATACCAAAACCATATTCAAACAAAGCATTCTTAGCTTCAATATCATGAGCGCTCAAAGCTAGACCAGCAGTAACAATTCCTACACTTTCCCACTTTTCATAAGCATATTCAATCATATCCTGATAAATTCTAGCTCTATTTTCTTTTATTGTTGCGTTAGCGAAATAAGGTGAAAATGTACCTAAAGAATCAAAAGTATCAAATGCTCCTTTCCAGGAATTATAAACTCCAATAAAGCCTATAACTTCGCCTTTATCCAATGCTACAACTCCTAAATCATTTTTAATGAAATAATCTAAGTTAGGAATTTTTACATCATCGGGTAAATCTTGAACATATTCCTTTTCTTCTAAAATCTTGTTTAAAACAAGTTTTTTAGCACCTTCTAGGTGCTCCATTTTTAATTTTGTAATTATCATTGTTAAACTCCTTTTTTATTTCGCCACTTGAAAAAATAAAAAAGTCATGGCTATTACCATGACAAAAGGACAATAATAAAATTTATCGTGAATATGCGATGGTAATCTTTTTTCTTTGGTTTTTAATTAATCTTGAATAATCTTTAATCATATTTAATTACCTCGCTTTCTTAAAATATTTCTATTCTATATAATCAACATAGAATTCCCTATATTATAAACGAGACCTCTGAAAAGGTCAACATAAAACTTCTTATATCATAAGCATTGTTAATTGAAATAGTAAACACAATAAGCAAAAAGCGATATTGCTAAAGCTTTTTGTCTTTCAACATCAATATTTTTTCATATGTGTGAAAAATAGTAAAGTTATACCTTTTAACAAAATTACCGAAGTAAGAAATGCTAAACTGATACTATTTAGCTAGTTTTCAAAGCCATGATAGGAGTCGCTATTACTTATATACTCTTTGTATAATAAATAAAATCATCCGTTTCCTTCAAATATTCAAAACCAAGTTTCTTAAAAACATAAATGTTTCTTTGATTATTTTTTAGTATTTCAACTACTAACGATTGAATCCACAATTTGTTAGCTACAATCATTGCTTTTTTTAAAGCTACAGAGCCAAGACCTTTATTTTTGTATTTATCATCCTTTAAGACAATTCCTAGTTCATATGAATTATCCGTATTTTTTTAAAACAAATCTCTCCAACAATATCATTTTTATACTTAATTGCAATTAAAATGTATCCTTCTTTTTCTTTTTTGCTTACATAGGAATCAACTTTTTCTTTTGAATAGAGATATTCTTTAAAAACCGATTTATCCTTAAACAATGAGCAATCATTCCTAAAGTCACAGAATAGTGCATGAGCATATTCTATTGTCATTTTTTCTAACTTAATTTCTTTTTCATAATATTTCTTTCGAAGCAATTTTAATAACTCATTATTTTGATGTTCTTGGTCAAAAGAGATGTTCTTTTCTTCTAAAATTCTTTCTATTGCAGCAGAAGGATCAAAAGTATGGTAAACATAATAAAGCCCGTTTAATTCTTTCGGTTTGATTAATTTGTAAACATATTTTGATGATAAATCATATGCATATGCAAAATGCCTATAAATATAACCTATCCAAAACAATACTTCTTTTTCATATTTTACTTTTCCGTAACTTGTTTTGCCAAATTCCTCATCAAGTTTTTGAAATATGTCTGTGATAGTTAATGAATCATCTAAAATAGCAAGAGAATCAAATTCTTTTGATATAGTTGAAGTCATAAATCTAATCAATTAATTCTATTCTAGGATATGATTCTCCATTCTCAGTTCTAACTATTGTTATCTTATCAACACCTAATACTTTTGCAAATTCCTCTTGAGTAAGTTTAAAAAACTCTCTTATTAATGACAAATCATCTTGAACACTATAAAACATATTAATAAATCTCCTACAATTCATCTTATTTATATAAAATGTTATCAACAAGTTCAATAACTACTTTATTACAAATGTTACTAACAAGTTATAATAGTTATATTTTATTCAATCAAAAAAAGAAAAAGACCAATATTTAAGGGCACTGTCCAAAATTAGGTAGGTAGGTAGATGAAAAATCCCATTTTACTGCTTTCAAGCAAAAAAAGACTTTGACGTATTGTATCAAAGTCGTTTTATCAATATGTGAGCAAATAACAATATTGATACAAATAGGCTATTTTGCCATAGGTGTAATCACAATATTGATACATTGGTGGAAGATAAATAAATAATTAAATAGTAAGTAACATATTTACTTCGTGTATATCATCATCTACAATATCGGTAGTTACAAATCCTTTTTTTCATATACGTGAGCGGCAATGCTATTTCCATCTATATAAGTAGTTGACATCTCTTTTAATGAATAATTAGATTTAAAATATTCAATCAATTCTATTAATGCATTCGATCCGTAATGCTTATTTTGGTATTTAGAATCTATTGCGTAGTCCCATAAGAAATAACATCCCTCATCATATTTTCTAAGCATGGCAAACCCGACAATTTCATTATCGTTCATAATATCGAATCCGATAGCTTTATTTAATTCCAATGTCTTTCTTATATTGTCTTTGCTAGAAATTTGCTTATATTGTTCATCATTTAAGGATATATTCATCTCTTTCGTTATCTTAAAATCAAACATATATTCACCTATTTCAAGACTTCCCAATAACCTGTTTTTTTAGATCCAATTCTTGCTATAAAGTTAGCGGCAGCAAGTTTATCTAGGCACCTTTGGACTGTTCTTTTATCTACACCTATTTGAGACGCTAATTGTTCACGTGTTTGATTTGCATTATTTTTAAGCAAGCTTAGCACCTTAAAATCATTTGTAGTCAGCTTAATTGAAGTATTTAAAGTGACATTATTAGTGACATTTAAAGTGACAACATTTCTATAAAAAGTGAAAGAAAAACCATCCGTATTTGATTCGTAGTCAAATTTAATATTTTTTTTCTTTACATAGAGAAAATACTTTTTTAAATCCGCTTCCAAACATTTCAACATCTTTACACTTATATAATGTATTTAAGATAATTTCATTTCTTCTTTTCTCATACTATATAGTATCCTCCAGTTTTTCTAGACCCTCTTAATTCGACATAATCGCCTATTTCTCTTTTAATCGAGTTTCTAATTATATCAACCGTTATTGTCTTATAATCGTGTGATAATTTTTCGAAAATCGCTGGAACTTTAATTCCTGGATTTTCTTTTATGCACCTTAAAATTGTTAAACCCAAATCGCTTATCTTCGAATTTATTTGGTCATTTATTTGGTCATTTATTTGGTCATGATAATTTAAGTTAGGAAGATGAACGATAAAAAAGTTATCCGTATCCTTAAATTCTGGTTTTTTTGGAGTGTTTTGATATGCAGATAGTGTTCTAGGTATTCCAGTACCAAAATTTTCAATAAAGCCCATTTTATCTAATAAATGAACAAGTCTTTCGTTACGGTAAGTTTGTATACCGCTTAAGACCTCTTCCAGACTTGATTTGTATAATCCTCCTGGACTTGTTACTTTAACTTTATCTTTATAAAATTCAATTTTAATATTAGAGCGAATAAAATAGTTAGAATGGCAAAAAAGAAAGGAGAAAATAAGCTAAAACACCTCATTTTGAGTCTAAAAACAAAAAAGTCTCGATATTTGGTGTATCGAAACTTTAGTATTCATATGTGTTATTAGAGTGATTTTAATACAATTTGGCATACCCACCCTAATTTTTGGCATGCCATAATTCTCAAATAAAAAATGAACCCCAAGTGTAATTGATTTCGTCAAGATATTTTT
>DCHW01000012.1 GCA_002314935.1 Clostridiales bacterium UBA1742
TATCAAAAACTTACCTATCGTTATAGGAAAGATTAGTTGCATTACACCATATAGATGTGCCGTGGCGACCTAGTGATGTTGAGCAAAGAGAACGGAAGAATATTAAGACAAGGAAATATGAATAAAGAAGTTGAAATATTAAGATATGTTACAAAAGAAAGTTTTGATGCTTATTCTTGGCAATTAATTGAAACAAAGCAAAAGTTTATCTCGCAAATATATAGAGGAGATACATCAATTAGAAAATTAGAAGATTTAGATAATTCTACTATGAATTATGCACAAATAAAAGCAATAGCAAGTGGAAATCCAATGATATTGGAAAAGTTTAAAGTAGATACAGAAGTTCAAAAAATACAAGACAAACAGAGAAACTTTAAAGCAACAAAATATAAATTAGAAGATTCATTAAATAAAACTATTCCTGCATTAATAAATGCAACAAAAAGTAAAATTGAAAGAATAAAAGAAACAGTAATATTAAGGAAAGAAAAACAAGAAGAAGAAAATTGCAATATTGAAATAGACAATAAAGAATTTAATACATATAAAGATGCAGGAGCTGAAATTCTTGAATTTTCTAATAAATATATGGAATTAAATAAAGAGTATCATTTAGGAAATTATAGAGGCTTTGAACTTACAATGACAAATGTAGGTGCAGATAGTTTATTTGATAATAATGGAGAGGCGAGAAAAGTAATTAAAATAAAAGGCAAGTTTGAAATTAGTTTTGATATGCTTAAAGTTCCATCTTTAAATATTAAAAAAATTGATGAGAAAATTGATGAATTAGAATTAATAAAAGATAGTGAAGAATCAAAGTTAGAAGATTTATATAGACAAGAAATTGAGTGTAAGAAAGAACTAGAAAAACCATTTGAATTTGCTGAAAAATTAGAACTTTTACTAAAAAGAAAAAACGAGATAGATAATGAATTAAAACTTGATGATGATAAAAATGAAAAAATAATAGTTGATGAAAAACAAATAGAAGAAAGTGAAAAATCAGAATATACAGAAGATAGTGAATATGAAGAAACAGAGGAATACTTGGAAAAAGAAGAGGAGGATGAGATGTATGAATAAAGATGATAAATTGAATAAGGCTTTATTTTTTTTGGAGAAAAATTTAAAAGATGAAGATATGTCAGATGGATTTGAAGAATTTTTAAATAATGTTATTGGACTAAATAAAGAAGAAATTGCTTCATATAATGAATTTGCATTAGAAAAAGAAATAAAATATCCAACTTATAAAGATTATATTAGAGCAGAACTAACTGAACAAATAAATATTAAAAAAGAAGATATATTAGAATTGGAAAGTCAATATTTAGAAATTGATAATCATTTTGATAATGAAGATATTAAAAATAAATACCAAAAAAATGAAAAAGAAATGCAAGAATTAAGAAAAAAATTTTTTGAAAACACTTCACAAGATAAGAATTTAAAAGAATTTTTTAGGGAAGATAATCCAAAAGATAGATATTCAAGTATTATGGTTGCAGGAACAATACTTGCAGGAATTGACTTAAGAAATTTACAAAGAGAAAATAATAATTTATCTGGAGAGAAAGAAGAATATCCATATAGTGTAGAACAAATAAAACTAATTGATAGATATATAGAATTAGAAAATGAACAGGATATGTTAGAAAATCAGTATGAGGAATCAGATGAGGAGGAAATGTGATATTTGAAATATTTTTTGAATTATTGTATAATATGCACAAATAGTAAGTTGTAGAGGAGATGGAAGGTATGTTACATAAAATGAAATTAAAAGAAAGTCCATTTGAAAGAATTAAGAATGGTACAAAAACAGTGGAATTTAGACTATTCGATGAAAAAAGACAACAGATAAAGGTTGGAGATAAAATAGAATTTTCAAAACTACCAGATTTACAAGAAAAATTATTAGTTGATGTTGTTGAATTATACAGAGAAGATACTTTCGAGAAATTATTTAGAAAGTTAATTACTGATGAAGAGGAAATCCAGAGAAAAACTAAAGCAATGTATGAAATATATTCATCAGAAAAAGAACAAGAATATGGTATTTTAGGAATTAAAATAAAAATTAATATAGATAATTTAAAAGAATGTCTTGAAAAATTTGTGCCATACAATGAGCAAGAAGAAGTAGATAGAAAAATAATGTTGAAATATATTAAAAATTTTGATGATGTATTAACCAGACAAAATGAATATGGTCATTTTACTAGTTCAGCATTTGTGCTTAATAAAGACAGAACTAAGATTCTAATGATATACCATAAAATTTATAATTCATGGGCATGGGTAGGAGGGCATGCCGATGGCGATAGTGATCTTTTATATGTAGCAATGAAAGAAGCAAAAGAGGAAACGGGGATAAAGAATATCGCACCAATTTCTATGGATATGTATTCACTAGAATTAATTAATGTAAATGGTCATGAAAAGAGGGGGAAATATGTAGGTTCACATGTTCATCTTAATGTAACATATTTGTTGGAAACTGATGAAAATGAAGAAATATATATAAAAGAAGATGAAAATAGTGGTGTGAAATGGGTTACAATTAATGGAATTTTAAATGAGACGTCTGAAGTTTGGGTAAGAGATAGAGTTTATTCAAAAATAATAGATAAGATGAAGAAGGACAAATTTATTAACTAAAATTTTAAAATAATAGCAAAAAACGGAGGAAACTAAAATGATAGATTTGAAAAAATTACAAGAAGAGGTATATCAAAATAAAGTTGATAAAGGATTTAACGTAACAGATATTAATAAAGAATTTTGTTTGACTTATGGAGAAGTTGCAGAAGCATACGAAGCTTGGAGAAAAAAGAAAGATGATTTAGGCGAAGAATTAGCTGATGTTGCAATATATTTATTAGGATTATCAGAAATATTAGGAATAGATTTGGAAGATGAAATACAGAAAAAAGTTTATAAAAACTCAAAAAGAGAATATAAAGTAATTGATGGTGTTAATATAAGAACAAAAGAATTTGATGAAGAATCAGAAAGATAATCTCAGAGACAACTTACAAGTTATAAAGGAGATAATATATATGATTTTAACAATAGAATGTATTATAATTTCAATACTATTTTCACTAGGAATTTTTATACCACTTTATAAAAATCCAATAGGGCAAATAATGTCTTATCCTACAAAAATAAGAAAAAGAGTTGAGAGTTTACCTCAATATCAAAATAGTATAAATAAACAAGAAAAGAAACATTTAACAATTAAAATATTAGCAATTTTTGTTTTTGCACTAATTCTTTGTATTATTGCATATTTATCTGGTGCTAAAACTTTTATAGAAGTTTTTAAACATGTTTTTATTATATTTTTTGTTGTAAATTTATATGATTTATTTATTATGGATTTATTAATTTTTAGAAATGTAAAAGCATTTAGAATACCTGGAACGGAAGATATGGATAAAGAATATAAAGAATGCTGGCATCACATTAGAGGTGCTTTCATAGGTATAGGTATTAGTTTAGTGGTTGCGTTACTTTCTGGATTATACATTGAAATATTTAATTTATTAATGTAATACAAATTACAAGATAACTTTTTATATACGATTTGAAAATATATTTTTTTTATGATAAAATAAGAAAAAATTTAAGGAGGTATTTTTTGAGAAAAATTATTATAGGTGTATTGGATCTCGTTATTAATTTATAAAATATAAATTAATAGGAGGTAGAAATGAAATATTTAAGGACTTTAAAATACAATACAGAATTAATTAATCAAAAAATTATGGGACCTAACCCATTAAAATTGGAAGAAGAACTTATGGAAGGAAATAGCATAAAATCTGGTTCAATTGTTATGGATTTAGGAAGTCGGACAGGGAATTACATCAGTATTTCTTGCAAAAGAATATGGATTTAAGGTTTATGCAACAGACCTTTGGAGTGATGCAGAAAATAACAGAAAATTCTTTAAAGAAATGGGCTTAACAGAAAAACAAATTATACCTGTTAAGGCTGATGCTACTGATTTAAAATATGAAAAAGAATTCTTTGATGCAGTTGTTAGCACAGATTCATATAATTATTTTGGTAGAGACGAAAACTATTTAGATAATAAACTTTTGCCATTTGTAAAAAAAGGTGGATATATTTATATAGTTGTACCTGGAATGAAAAAAGATTGTCATAATAATTTTTATGAAGAATTACTATTATCTTGGACACCAGAACAATTAGATTATATTCATGATATAGAATATTGGAAAAACATTGTATCAAAATCAAAGGATAGTGAAATTATTTCAATTTATGAAATGGAAAGTAATGAAGAATGTTGGAATGATTGGATAAAATGCGAAAATGAATATTCTATAAATGATAGAAAATCAATAGAAGCTGGTGCATGTAAATATTTGAATTTTATTGCTATTGTATTAAAGAAAAAATAAGTTGTTAAGGCTGATATTATTTTATATCAGCCTTATAAAATACAATTTTTGGAGTGATATAATGAAGAAAGAACGAATAAAAATAAATCATATTCCATCAATAATATGGGGCGAGAAAAGTCATAAAGTGTTTATTGCAGTACATGGAAATATGTCTAATAAGGAAGATGATGTTATAAAAATATTAGCAAACATTGTAACGAGTAAAGGCTATCAGCTAATTAGTTTTGATTTGCCAGAACATGGAGAGAGAAAAGATAATAAAGAATATTTATGCAAAGTTCAAAATTGTGAAAAGGATTTAAAGAATATAATCGAATATGCAAAATTAAACTATGATGAAATAAACTTATGGGCTTGTTCAATGGGAGCATATTTTAGTTTAATATCATATAAAGATGAAGAAATAAAACAATGCTTATTTCTATCTCCTGTTGTTAATATGAAGATAATAATTGATAATATGATGATTTGGAGCAATACAACTGAAAACGAATTAATAGAAAAACGAGAAATAAAAACTGACTTTGGACAAACATTATATTGGGACTATTACGAATATGTTAAGAACAATCCAATTACTAATTGGGATAAGAAAACTTATATATTATATGGAAGTAAAGATAATATGCAAAGTGAAAATATAATAAAGGATTTTGTAGATAAGTTTAATTGTAATTTATCTATATTAGAAAATGGAGAACACTACTTTCATACAGAGGAACAATTAGAATATTATAAGAATTGGTTATATAATTCAATTATATAAATTTATAGGTTGGGATAATAATGAAAAATATAGCAAATTATATTTCCATAAGTAGAATTATAATGTCAATAATATTATTAGTAACTAAAACATTAACATTACCATTTTACATAGTATATATATACTGTGGAGTGTCAGATATTCTTGATGGTTTTATTTCAAGAAAATATAATATCCAAAGTGAATTAGGTAGCAAACTTGATAGTATTGCAGATATAACATTTGTTTTTACTGCATTAGTTAAGATTATACCTTTTTTAAAATTATCAAATTATATATACTTGTGGATTACTATAATAATCATTATAAAAATTTTTAATATTATACTGGGATATGTTTATTATAAAAAAATAATGTTTCATCATACGATAGCTAATAAAATTACCGGACTAATATTGTTTATTTCACCATTAATTATTTTAAATATTGATTCAGCAATAATTGTTATTAGTATATGTTTAGTGGCAACATTTTCTGCAATTCAAGAAGGATTTTATATAAAATTAAAAAAAATTTAAATTAAATAAAAAATACAATAATAAGAGTTTAATTCAAAAACGAATTAGGCTCTTTTTTGTTGCAGATTTAAGGAGGTGGTCAAAATGGGAATATAAAAAATTAAAATTATTAATAAAAAAATGAGAAGGAGAGTTTGTATATGAATAGATATGAAAGTGTTATTATAATGAAACCTAATCTTACAGAGGAAGAAAAAAGTAATGAAATAAATACTTATAAGAATTTCTTTGAAGGTTTATCTAAAAAACCAGTTGATGTTGAATATTTAGGTAAGAAAAAATTAGCTTATGAAGTTCAAGGAAATAAAGAAGGAAACTATGCAATTTTTAAATATAATGCAAATCTTGAAGAGGTAAGCGAAGTAGAAAGAAAATTTAGAGTTGATGATAATGTTTTAAAATTTATAACTGTTAGGCAGGAACAAGAAGAATATGAAGATATGGAAGATGACGAAATGGAATACTAAAAGGGGGAGTAATTTATGTTAGAAGATAAAATTTTAAATGGAGATATTAAGATATTTAAAGTTGGCAATTTATACAGAATATATGGAAAAACATTTGAGGTAAGAGATGAACTTAATAGAATTGGTGCTAAATGGAATAGTGAAAATAAAAAGTTAGAATTATCTGTTGAATGTTTTGAAAAATTACCAGATAGTATAAAGAATAAAACCTTTGAATTAGAAGAAAAACAAAGAAAAATGAGCTTGGAAACAATAGCTCATATTATTATGTCTGGACAAATAAAAGTATATCTAAACCAAGATGATGAATATCAAATTTATGGTAAAACAAAAGAAATATATAAAGATTTACAAAACATAGGTTTTTCGTTAAATGATGGGAACTATGCAATGGGAAAAGATGATTTTGAAAGAACATTTCCTAATTATGTTAAACAATTTGTTAGTGAATATTCAAATAAAAAATCAGATATAACTTTACAAGAGGAAAGTAAAGAAGAGGTATATGAGGAATATGAGGAGGAGGTATTTGAATAAATGAAAATTGTAAGATTGCTTATAACTGAAAATGGGTTAGAAGTTCTAAAAGCATTTGCAGAGGAAAATTATTTAGGCAATTATATTGCTTGTAATGAGAATGAAGCATATTACAAAAACATTATAAACTTTCCAGATTTATTATTGCAATTAAAAGATGATATTGTTTTATTTGCAAGAAATGATATT
This sequence comes from Clostridiales bacterium UBA1742, assembly GCA_002314935.1. Taxonomy (GTDB): domain Bacteria; phylum Bacillota; class Clostridia; order TANB77; family CAG-508; genus CAG-452. The sequence continues at coordinate 6,923 of DCHW01000012.1, forward strand.
TCAATAGAAGATGAGTTTGTATGGGAAGAAAGTTTGTCTGATATGAAGAATAAAAATGCAACATATTATTCATTTATTTTAGATACAGAAACGAAATTAGTAAAAGAGTTTTCTAATGAAAGTGGTAAAGTGAAAATGCCATTTGCAAGTTTAGATACTTTTGACAAGATTAATAAAATTGAGATTCTTATTGATGAAAATTTAGAAGAACAAGATTTAGAAATGTAAGGAGGAATTATTATATGGCAGGAAATTTATATAGCAGATATTTAGAGGAAGAAAAACAAGAGAAACAAAAGGAAAAGGAAGAATTATTAAATAATAATAAGGAAATAGTAATGCTTAACATTGATTTGTTAGATGAATTTAGTAATCATATTTTTTCAGCAATTTCACAAAACAAATTTGATGAGTTAAAAGAAAGTATATCTCGTGCAGGAGTTCTATCTCCTATAATAGTTAGAAAAAAACAAGATAGGTATGAAATAATTAGTGGTCATAATAGAACTAAATGTTGTAAAGAATTGGGATTAAAAGAAGTTCCAGCAATAATAAAAGAATATGATGATGATATGGCAGAACTAATTATGATAGAAACAAATTTAGCACAAAGAGAAAATATTTTACCTTGTGAAAAAGGTTTAGCATATAAAATTAGATTAGAATTACTAAAAAAAATCAAAAAGGAAAATAAGGAAAAAGCCAGTGATAGCAACGAGCCTAAGGAAAATGCTCCAATGGAGCAGGAAGGCACATCAGTTCAAAAACTCGCAAATGAAAGCGAAGATAGTAGAGCAACTATTCAAAGATTTATTAGATTAACACAATTAAATGATGGATTAAAAAACAAAGTAAACAATGATGTAATAGGTATTAGAGCAGGAGTAGAGTTATCATATATTAGACCTAATGAACAAATATTAGTAAATGACTATATAGATAAAACTAATTTAAAAATAACTACATCTCAAGCAGAAAAATTAAGAGCAGTATATGGAACAATTACAGAAGATAATATTGAAGAAATAATAAAAGGAAAACCAAAGAAAAAAGAAATTGTGTTTACAGGAAAATTATTAAAAAATATCTTTAAAAAATATAAAGATAGATTTAATAATGATAAAGAATTTAGTGAACTTGTTGATAATTTACTAGAAAATTACTATAAAAATTTGTCGGACAAACGGAGGACAAATTTAGGGTGTGTCATACCTGTTGAAAGCTCTGCTTTCAAGCTGTGAGAGGCTGTCTGTCTGACAGCTATTCTTGCTCTACGAGGTATAAAAAAACGATAATATATTTAGGAGGCGATAAAATATGCGAGAAAAGGACACGATAAGATTATCTGTCCGAATTGATAAAGAAACATATAATAGATTGTGTAAAGTATGTAAGGAAAATGAAAGTATCTCAAAAATTGTAAGAGAATATATTGATATTGGACTTGGAATAAAAAGCACAACTTCTGATATTGAAAAAATATCAGAGATTATAAAAAAACAAATAGAAAGTGTTTGTGAAGAGCCAATAGAACGATTAATAAAAGTTGTGATAAAGAGTATCAAAAGTTGTGAATCGAGTCGATATATTCTATATTCCTTACTTAAAGAATTTAGTAATGGTAATACAGATGAAATAATAGAAAATGCAGAACGACAAGCAGTAATATATGCAAGTAATAGAGGTGGAAAATAAAATGTCAAAAGTAATTACAAAATTAAGAGCATATTCTCCTAATAAAAAAGATACACCAACTGGGAATATGAATCATTTATATTATATTGCAACGAGAACAAATGCAATGTGTAATGAATATGGTAGCACAATATTTGGATATTACAACTATAATAAATTGCAAGATGATATTACAAGAAAAGATGTTGCTAAATATATTAAAAAAATATCGCAAGAAAAAAATAATGTATATAGAGGAATTATCTCATTAAGAGAAGAAGATGCAATTAGACTTGGCTATGATAAAAGGGAAACTTGGGAAATGATGATAAAAAAGAATATTCAAGAAATAGCAAAAGTTGTGAATGTACCGTTTTCAAGATTAGAATATGTTGGAGTATTTCATTTAAAAAAAGGAAATCCACATTTACATTATATGTTTTGGGACAGAGAACAAAAGATAAATAAATGTTATATATCTGAATATCAGCAAAATAAAATAAGAGATATTATAACTAAAGGAATTTATAAAGAAGAAATGGAGGAATTATATAAAGAAAGAGATGAAATTAAAAATGATTTAAAAAGTCGAGATTTTTTGGCAGAAATGAAAATAATAAATATTGCAAATTGTGATTCTAAAATTCCTTTTCAAAAGATAAAAGATAGAAAAATATTAATAAAAGAATTTAAAAGAATAACAAAACTATTACCAAAAACTCGGAAGACTTGCTTATGCTTATTTAGACAAAGATTTGAAAATTGTTTTAAATGGACTAATTGATAAATTATGTGATAGTAATTTTGATATGAAGAAAAGTTATGATAATTATTTTAATAAAGTGAATGAAATAGCAGATTATTTTTCAAAAGAACAAGCAGATAAAATAATTAATACAGAAAAAGATAAATTATATAATATGCTTGGAAACAAATTATTAAATATGATGAAAGAATATAAGGAGATAACAGCAGAGATGCTGTTATTTAATTTATATGAGGTAATAAGTAAATTAGAGGAACAAGAAACTGCAATGGCAAATTCACAAGATTATATAAATTCATTATCAACAAATGCTAAAAAAGAATGGGCAAGAAAAATGAGTTATGGTGGTGATTTTGAAATGTAAGGTGGTGGTTAAAATTGGCAATGAACTTCGTATAAGAGTGATGATTGTTAAGCCTAATGAAGAACCATATATTGATAAAATCTGGAATGAACTAGAAACATTAAGAAAAGAAGTAGGAGAAGAAAAAATAGAAGTTGCAGAATATGAAGATATTTTAGTTGTTTTTAATCCAAGAGGGTTAGTAGATAATATCCCTATTAATCGTTACATAGATGGGTTAGCAATTAGAGGTACATTTCTTATAACAAATAATAATAAAAAAGAAATGGATTTTGATAGTTTAACAAAAGAACAAATTGATAAATATATGGAAATGTTTTCATTAGAAAGAGAGGAGGAATTCGAATTGTGAAGAAAAAGAAAATCGTTATAGGAACAATATTAAGCATTTTTAATATTCCTATAAGTTTATTATTTGCAAGTTTGATACATATTCAATTATTAAAAATTAATGTTCCAAAAACTATAAATGATTTTAAGCAAATAGTAGTAAATGAAAAATTTTTACCACTATTTTTTTTAATGTTTGTACTTTTTGAAGTTATTATATTTGCTATGTTATTAATTAATAAAAATAATTTTAAAAGTGAAACAATAAAAATAACAAATAATATAGAAACACCAAAAGCAATTGGTCAAGGACAACATGGAACATCAAGATGGCAAACAGAAAAGGAATTTGAAAAAAACTTTAAATGCAACAAAATACCATTAGAAAATAAGAAAAAAGAATATCAAATTGAAAAAGGTGGCTTGGTAGTAGGTTATAAAAAAGATAAAAAGGAAGAAAAAATTTATTTTGTAGATTCAAATTTGCATTCGCTAACATTAGGAGCAACTAGAAGTGGAAAAACAAGGTCAGTAGTTCTTCAAACAATAGGAAATTTAGCATTAGCAGGAGAAAGTATGATATTGTCAGATCCAAAAGGAGAGCTATATCAATATACTTATCCATTTTTACAAAGTAGAGGTTATAAGGTAATTACATTAGATTTTAAAAATCCTATGAAATCTGATAGATATAACTTCTTACAGCCTGTAATTGATGCAGTAAACAGAAATGATTATAGAAAAGCAGAAGAATATGCTTGGGATATTACAAATAGTTTGGTTGGAGATGAAAATTCTCATTCAGAAAAGATTTGGAGAGATGGAGAAATGTCAATAATTGCAGGAGCAATAATGAGTGTAGTTTTTGATAATAAAGATAATCCAGAGTTTCAAAATTTAACTAATGTTTATATGTTTATTTCAGAAATGTGTAAAACAACTGGAAATAATCAAATGCCGATAAACAGATATATTGATAATTTAAGTGAAGAGCATCCTGCGAGAAGTATATTTGCAGTTGCAAAAATAGCACCAGATAAAACTCGTGGTAGCTTTTTTACTTCAGCTTTAATAACTTTAAGATTATTTACAAGTAAAAGTATTTATTCAATGACTTGCAAGAGTGATTTTTCTTTAACAGATGCAGGAAAGGAGAAAGTTGCTACTTTTATAATATTACCAGATGAAAAAACAACTTATTATCCACTAGCAAGTCTATTTGTATATCAAAACTATGTAGCATTAGTAGAAAAAGCAGATGCAAGAGGTGGGGAATTGTTTAAAAGAGTTAATTATATTTTAGATGAGTTTGGAAACTTTACTTCAATTCCAGCATTTCAAAATATGCTAACTGTTGCAGGTGGAAGAAAAATAAGATTTAACATTTTTCTGCAATCATTTGCACAATTAGAAAATAAATATGGAAAAGAAATTGCAGAAAACATAAGAGATAATTGTCAAACTTGGTTATATTTAAAAACTGCAAGTACAGAAACAGCAACAGCAATATCAAAGAAACTTGGCAATTATACTACCTCAAGCTATTCAAGAAGTAATAGTTATTCTAAATATCAAAGTGGTAGTAATTCAGAAAGTATGAATTTAATATCAAGACCTCTGCTTACAGAAGATGAAATAACAAGAATTGAACGACCTTATATTTTAGTAATACCAACAGGTATGTATCCAATGATGAGTATTTTACCAGACCTTTCAAAATGGAAGTTTAATAAAATGTTTGGAATGGGAGATGAAAATCACAATAGAAAACTAAGAGAAGAAAGAGAAAATAAAAGAAACGAAAGACAAGAAGAAAAAATAAAAGTATGGGGCATTTGGAATTTATATAACAGTTTAAGAAGGTAAATTTATGAAATGGAGGAAAATATGTATGATAAAAAAGATAAGAAAAATGGTAATTATGATATTCGTAGCAGTATTGCTATTTACAAATTGTTGTTTTGCAAGTTCAGTCGCAGAAAGCCAACTTGCAAAAGGGACAGAAAATCTGATAAAAGATTTAACTAACTGGCTTTTAATATTAGCACCAGTATTAACTGCTTGTTTAGTAGGGTATTATTTATTAAGAAAGTCTGCTAGTGATGATATGGATACAAAAAGATGGGATAATCGTATAAAAATTGCTGTTATATCTTGTATAGGTGTAGTAATAGCAAGTGGATTAATAAATGTCATCATTGGTTATTATAGGTAATGTAATTGACTGGTTTACTAACCGATTTATTAGTAGATTTAATAGATGGTGTTGATGGTGCTATCAATAGTGCTTTTAATAGTTTAATGAATACTTGTTTTAATGCAGAATATGAATTAACACATATTTTAGGAAATCAAGTTATCACATTAGATAATTTGAAAATATTGATTTTTTCATTTGCACTATCACTTATAATATTAAAATTTCTAAAAAAAGGTTTTGATATTTATATTTTATGGACAGAGGGAGAGGCAGATACTCCTCCTCTTACATTTATAGTTTATTTTATAAGAGCAATAGTTGTTTTAATAAGTTCTACAATTCTGTATGATTGGCTAGTAGATGTTGTTCAAGATTTTGGAAATCAAATGTTAGAAAGTTTAAATATTTCACAAACAATGGAAATAACTGCTACAATGTCTAATTTGGCAGGAGAAGGATTATTTACTGCAATAATGGCTGTAATTGCTTTAATAATGCTATTTGTATTATGGGTACAGTTTATTATTAGAGGTGCAGAAATATTTGTATTAAAACTTGGTTTTCCACTGGCTTGTGTAGGTTTAGTAAATGCAGATGGTGGAGTTTTTACACAATATATTAGTAAATTGTTTAAAAGTATGCTTACAGTATTAGTTCAAATACTATGTTGTAAAATGGGATTGCTTTTAGTATTTAGTGGACAATTAATTTATGCAATTGCAATGATAATACTAGCAATAAAAACACCAAAAATGCTACAAGAATTTATGCTTGGAGGTGGTGGAGGTGGCGTTTCAAATGTCATCATTACTGCAAGTAAAACAATGGAACTTTCTGGTCAATTAAGTAGAAAAATAAAACAATTAAAGAAAGTGAAGTGATAGTTAATGGAAACATTAGAAGAAATAATTAAATTATTAAGAGTTGTAATAATACCACTTGGAACTACATTTCGAGTGGTATTTTGTTTTATAAAAATGATTTATGATGAGGATTCAGCAAATTCATATAAAAAGAAAATATGGAATGCAGTAGCTTTCCTAATAATATCAGAGCTTATTTTAGTATTTGCAGATATGCTTAAATATTATTATGGAGATTTTTATCTTCCATCATTATCATAAGGAGGCTGATAAAAAATGGAAAATGAAGAAATAAAATTATATATTCCAACTAATGTTAAAACAAGATTAGAGTTTTTTAGAGGGTATGGAGTAAAGGAATTGATAACAACACTTATAGTAGCAATAGGTTTAATTCCTGCTTCTATTATTTTTTATTTTGTTGGAAATAAAAATTATTTAATACCAGTTTTAATTGAAATGATAGGTGTTGCAGGTTGTGTATTTGCAACAGCAAAAGATGAAAACAATTTGTGTATTGTTAATCAAATAAAATATATGATTGATTTTGTAAAATTACAGAAGATTTATGAATATGAATATTACGATAAATGGAGGTAATAAAAATGTTTGGATTATTCAAGAGAAATAATAAAAAATTGAAAACTTGTAATGAAGAAATAAATATTTTAGATATAAAAAACAATACCATTTATACAAGAGATGATTACTTGATAATGGCATTAAAAATATATTCTATAAATATGCAGTTATTTTCTAAAAAAGAATTAGAACAAAAAGTAAAGGAAATAACAACAGAACTTGCAGGAGATTTAAAAGAAATAAAATTCTTTAGTATATCAAGACCAACTGATATTTCTAAACTTATTGATAAATTAAGAGAAGAACTAAATAATACAGAAATACAAAAACAAAAAAATCTTTTAAAGCAAAGTATTAGAGAAACAATTAGATTATCGGTTACAGGGGATGTAGTTGAAAGACAAAACTTTATAACTATATATGAAAAAAACTCGGATACTGCTGAAAAAGAATTACAAAAACAAGCAATGGATTTAGTTAATAAGTTTAATAACTGTGGAATTAATGCGGAAATATTAAATGAACAAGATTTGATTCAATTATGTAATAGTGCATTAAATATAAACTTTGCATTTAGAGAAGATAATGATGAAATAGATGAAAGAATACCATATTTAAAAATTGGATAAGAAAGGGGTGAGAATTATTGAAAAAAATTGAAATGATAGGAATACAAGAAAATAAAAATTTATTAAATATATTAACACCAATTCGGAGGAATAGAATATAAAAGTAATAAAGTAAGGATTGGAGAAACTTATGCTAAAATATATACAATAATAAAATATCCTCAAAGAGTAAATGTTGGGTGGCTTTCTAAAATAACTAATATACCAAATACTATTTGCTCTTTAAATTTTTCTCCTACTGACAATACTCTTTTAATACAAAACATATCCAAAGGAATTAGGCAAAATGAACAATCATTAGATAGTATTAAAGATGAAATAATAAGGCAAAGAACAGAAAAAGAAATTGAAGATGGTCAAGAATTAATAAAGAAAATTGACCAAGATGGAGAAATTGTAGGATATATGACAATTCTTATAATGGTAATTGCAGAAAGTGAAGAAGAATTACAAAGAAGATGTAAAAGGGTTGAAAATTCTTTGATGGGGATGCATATGAAAATTAGAAATCTAGCAAATTTAGTTAGACAAGCATTTAAATCAATTACACCATTTAATATTTTAGATGAGAAAATAAGAAAAATTGCAAATAGAAATGTTCCGCTATCAACTTTTGTTGGAGGATTACCATTTGCAAGTAATGGATTTAATGATAATGATGGATATTATTTTGCAAGAGATACAGAAGGTGGAATTGTAGTACTAGATTCGTGGAAAAGAGGTGGAGATAGAACAAATAGTAATTATGTAGTAATGGGAACAGCAGGTGTTGGAAAATCTACTGTCGCAAAGCATTTAATATTAAATGAATTTATGACAGGAACAAAGATAGTTAGTATAGATCCCGAACGCGAGTACAAAGAACTTACAGAAAACCTTGAGGGAGATTGGCTAAATGTAGGAAGTGGTGCAGGTGGAATAATAAATCCTCTGCAAATAAAAGATGTTCCATTAGATGATGAAAATGAAGAAGAAAAAGTTTTTAAAGATGAAGGAAAAGGGTTAGGTGCTATGGCATTACATTTCCAAACTTTAAGAACTTTTTTTAAATTGCTATTTCCAGAACTTACAACTATTCAAGTTGCTTTATTAGAGGAAACATTAGAAGAATTATATAATGATTTTGGAATCTATTGGAATACTGATATTACAAGTTTTAGAAATATTGATTTTCCAATTATGGTAGATTTATATGAATTAATAAATAAGAAAATTAAAACAACAAATGATGAATCAAAAAAAGAAAATTATATTTTATTACAATCACTAATAAGAACAATATCAATTGGTGCAGATAGTGCATTATTTAATGGATATACAAGCATTCAAACAAAGACTAATTGTATTTGTTTAGATACACACAATTTACAGGATGCTTCAGATAGGGTAAAAAAAGCACAATACTTTAATATATTAACTTATTGTTGGGAACTTATGAGCAAAGATAAGGAAGAAAGAACTATGCTTGTATGTGATGAGGCTTATTTGTTAATAGATCCTCAAGTCCCTCAAAGTCTAGTGTTTTTAAGAAATATTGCAAAGAGATGCAGAAAATATGAACGGAAGTTTAGTTATAATTTCACATTCAATAGTAGATTTTCTTGATCCATCAGTAAAAATGTATGGACAAGCAATACTTGATATGGCAACATATAAAATCCTAATGGGAACTGATGGCAAAAACCTTGAAGAAACAAAAGAATTATTTAAATTAAGTGAACATCAATATGACTTTCTATATTCAAAGAAAAGAGGATATGCATTATTTATAATTGGAGCATATAGAATACTTGTTAAATTTGATATATTTCCTTATGAATTTACCTATTATGGAAAAGGTGGTGGTCGCTAGTGGCAATAGATCCAGCGACTGCAAAAAAGATAGCACAGATTGCAATAAGTCAAATAACAGATGAAGAAAAAAGACAAAGACTTATTATAAGTATTGTAGTTGGAACAGTAGTATTTGTATTGTTACTTGCAACACCAATGTTATTATTAGTAAGTGGATGGGACAAAATAAAAGATTTCTTTGGTTGGAATTCAGAAGAAGAAATGAAAGCAAGTAGTGAATATGCAAGTATATATCAAATGAAACAAGATTATGGTTTTGATTTGGAAAATGGAGAGATAGTATTTAATGGAGAACTTCCAATGCCAGTAAATAATGCTGTTGTTACAAGTGAATTTGGAAATAGAATTCATCCAGTTACTCGGAAAAAATAGTTTTCATACAGGAATTGATTTAGCAGGTGCTTGGCATAGTAATATAATTTCTGTATTAGATGGAAAAGTTGTATTTGCAGGAGTACAAGGTGGATATGGGAATTGTGTAAAAATAGAACATACATATAAAGATGAAACAATTTATACTTTATATGCACATTTAGCAGAAATATATGTTTATGAGGGACAAGAAATAAAACAAGGAAATGTTATAGGAACACAGGGAGGAGATCCAACAAGAGATAAAAATGCACGGAAGTTCAACAGGCTCACACTTACATTTTGAAGTAAGAAAAAGTTTAGGTGGAGATTTTCAAAATCCTAGAGAGTATTTGTATGGAGGTAATATGTAGGAAGGAGGCGATTTAATTGATTTTAGCAATTACTAATAATAATGAAAAATTAATAAGAGAAATATGTGCAAAGTATGATTATGATGAAATTGAAGTATATACAGGAATAAAAAATTTGCAGGAGTTTTCAATAAGAGAATTACAAAATTTAAAAAGTTTTAAATACCTTATATTAGATATTACAGATTTAAAAGAAAAAGACGAAGCTATAATAAAATCAGTTGTAGCAATAAAATCGATGCACAAGATTAGAATAATTGTAATGGCAACAGGATATAAAGAGGGAGATAATTTACTTGCAAAACTATTTAAAGAGGGTATATATAACTTTGTAATAGGAGATAGTTATCAAAAACAAGAAGAGGAATTTAAAAAATGTCTATCAGAAGATGGAAATGAATATATGGATGCAATAAGATTTAGGGTTGAAGAAAATACGAATAATGGGAAGAAAAAGATTATTATAAAAAAAGAATTTCAAAAACTAAAACAACTACTAACAGTTGCTATTGCAGGAACTCAATCTCATATAGGTACAACTACACAAGCTTTACTCTTGTGTAGTTTTTTTTATGAAAGAGGATTAAAGGCTTGTTATGTTTGTGCAAATAATAATCCAGATATAGAAGAATTAAGATTAAATTTAGACAAAGATTTGACTAATGGTATGTTTCAATATAATGGAATTGATATATATGATAAAAACGAAAAAATCAGTGCAATGGCTTATGGTTATGATGTATATGTATATGACTATGGAGTATTAAATAATAGTAATTTAGATTTATTTATATCAAATGATAAAAGAATAATGGTTGGAGGAAGTAAACTTTGGGAAGTAAAAGCAATATTTCAATCATTTTCAAGGTTAGAAAAACTTAATGATGTATTCTACATTTTATCTCATTGCCCAATAGATGATAGAAATAATTTAACATCTAATATGGGAAAATACAGGAAGAAAACTTTTTTTAGTGAGTATGCACCTAATCCTTTTGAAACAAATAAAAATGCAGATATTTTTCAGTCAATTTTTAAAGATAATATTGAGGAAAAAAGTAATAGTTTAATAACAATAGAAAAGAAAGGAATATTTGATATATTTAAAAAGAAAAATAAATGAAAAAGAATTTATATAAAAAATTTCAAAAGGAAAAAAAGATAAAAGAAAAATATGATGAGAAAATAATAGTAGAAAAATCAAAAACATTAAAAATAATTCTATCGTTTATAAGTGATTTGATAGGAAAACTTATTAAAATAGTATTTTATTTGTTAATAGTAGCTCTTTGTTCAATAGGAGCTACTTATTTATTTAATGTAGTAAAAGGAGGAATTTTATGATTAAGAAAATAGTAAAAAAAATTATTTTGGTTTTGTCAATGACATTAATGCTTACAACTGCAAATTGTTTTGCATCTTCAATTATTAAAGAGGAGATTGTAAATAAGGATAATATTGAATATATAAAAAGGACATATTCAATACCAACTGAAGAAAAAAATATCTTTTTATTGAATTTGGAGAAACAATTTAAAATAAATAAGAAAAATTATGAATTAGTAGATACTAAAAAAGAAGGTGGAGATATTACAGAAACAATTAATATTTCAACTTCTAAAACTATTTATTCAAATAGTAATAAAATAGATGACATTTTAAGTATGTTGGAACAAGAAATTAAATATGATGAGGGAGGATTTATAGGAGTATATAAATTAGATATAGATTCATTAGATATTAAAAGTAAATATAATGGATATAAAGAATATTTAGTAGAAGATACAAAAGAGTATATAGATTTAGATACAAATGATTTAGATAATATACCAAAGCAGATTATGAAAGATGGATTGGTTTTAGATTTAATTACAACTAATTGGGAAGTTACAGAAACAAGAAATTTACAGGACAATATTATTCCAAGTAAATATAAAGCAATTTGTTATTATGCAACAAAAAAGAAAGTAGATAATCCTTTAACATTTATTGTAAAGGCTGATTATTTTGGAACAGCAGAGAAAACAACTAAACAAGACTTTATTTATGAAATTACATATAAATGTGTATCTGAAGATAAAAATATATACCCTACAATTATTATTGCAGGAGGAACAACATTAATTGTATGTGTATTTTTATTTGGAAGAAAGAAAAATGTAGTTATTTATAATTATGAAAATAGAAGATGGAAGGAAATTGGAAAGCAAAGTATTATCAGACCAAAAATAAAACTAGATAGATATAATTATATGATAAAAACTAATAGATTTAAGATAGAAATTAGTGAAAAATTTATTAATAAGTATAATGGAAAAATGTTAAGAATTAAAAGAAAAAATATGACAATAGATAAATTTATAAACAAAGATAATAATATTAAACCATATACAATTGATATTGTAATATAAGGAGATGAGTTGTAGTGAATAAAGGATTAAAAATTAGTTTAATTGTAATACCACTTGCAATACTTACAATAATTTTTTCTATATTTCTTGTAAATAAATTTAAAGTTTTTAGTGCTAGAGATAAAGCCAGAGATAGTATTGAAGTTGGAGATAATGAAGAAATAATAAAATTAGAGCCATTAGAACAAACAGAAATAAAATATGATGATAGCATAGGAACATTAACAATTCCAGATTTATTACTTGATAAAATACCAATAAAAGAGGGAACAGAGTTAACAACTTTAGCAAGTGCTGTTGGACATTTTACAAATACAAGTATATATGCTGGAAATGTTGGATTAGCATCACATAATGGAGGAACATCGGGGGATTTCTTTAAAAACTTAAACAAAATAAAGAAGGGAAGTGAGATATATTATCAAACAAATTTTGGAACAAGAAGATATGTAGTAAAAACAATAGAAATAATTGATGAAACGGATTGGTCATATCTTGAACAAACAGAAGATAATAGAATAACATTAATTACTTGTGTTTTAGGACAAAAAGAAAAAAGACTTTGCGTTCAAGCAGTAGAGTCAGAAGATAATATGATAAATAATCAATAAATTTTTAAAAAATGGTCAAATCGGTTAGACTTTCTATAATTACTATTATACAATTATTATAGAGGGAGTGATAAATATGTTTAAATTTTTAGTTAGATTTTTAAAAATATTAGTAATATTAAGTGTTATAGGAGTTTCTTTTAAGATAATCGATATGGTTATTCATAAAGATAATTATAAAGAAAAAGAACAAGCAAATATTGAACAAATAGCAATGGATAATGTGTTAGATAGATTAAGTGAAGAAAATTTTATTAGAAATGATGGTACTGAAATAATTGAACAAGAAGCGGATAATAATAATCAAGAAGAAACGAAAAAAGAGGTACAAGTAGAGAATAAAAAAGTTGAAGTAAAAGAACAAATTAAGCAAATTACAGAAACAAAAAATGAGGAAAAAGCAACACCAGTTTCTACAAATGAAGAAAAAGTTGAAGAACAAAAAATAGAGATTGAAACAAAAATTATAGAAGAAAAACAAGATAGTAAAACAGAAGATAAAAAGACTGAGGAACAAAATATAGTTAAAGATGAATATAAAGAAAATAGTCAAATGATAAATAAAATAAAAGATATTATTAATAATAACTTATCTGATGATATGAAAGAATATGGTTATAACATTGTTGTAGATAGTTCTATTCCAGAACTAACAAATGAATTTACATTTACAGAACAAAGAGTAATAAATAAATTAAAATATAAAAGTGGAACAATTAGAATATATGCAAGAGATTATTATTACTATGGGAAATATGTAAGTACACAATGTTTTATAATCTAGTATTAAAGTTTTAGGGTATAGGCGAAAAAAGTCTATATCCTTTTTATTGTAAAAGGAGGATTTTAAATATGATAAAAAATAAAAAAATTATTGCAATAGTAATGTTAATATTACTATTTTTTTCATCTTTTCAAAATGTAATTTATGCAGCAACTTATAATGATACATTAAATATTTTTAATAATGGATATTGTGAATACACATTACAATTTAAAAGGTCAGATGGTGTATGGAGCTATGTAACTTGTGTATTTGCAGGATACGAAGAAAATGGGAAAATATATCCTGCATATTGTTTAAATCGTGGATTAGATGGAGTAGGAGAGATTAGTAATTATAATGTAAACCTAACTGATTTAATAAGTGATGTTAGATTATGGAGAGTTGCTATAAATGGATATCCATACAAGACTCCTGCTGAAATGGGAGTATATAATGAATATGATGCTTTCCTTGCTACAAAACAAGCAATATATTCTATTTTATATGATAATGATGTGGATTCATATTATAGAGGTGGAAATGAAAGAGGATGGCAAGTATTTAATGCAATAAAATATATGGTAAATGAAGGAAGAAATGGAACTTATACACCAGAGAGTGCAAATGTTACATTAAGTAAAGTTGGAAGTTTAAAAGATGAGGGGAATTATTATTCACAAGAATATTCAGTAAATTCAAGAGTTTCTATGTCATCATATACAATTACAGGGTTAGTAAATAGTCCAAGTGGAACATATACAACAGATATGAGTAATAATTCAAAAACTACATTTAATGGTGGAAATAATTTTAAAGTTATGATTCCAAAAAGTTCTATGAGTTCAGATATAAATTTAAAGATAAATGTTCAAACAAAATGCAAGTCATATCCAGTATTTTTTGGTGCAACAACTATTGCAGGAACACAAAACTATTTAATTGCAACAGATCCATATGGAGATGAAAGTGGACAAGGTAATTTAAATATAAAAACAAATACAGGAAAAATTGAAGTTACAAAAGTAGATGATGAAACAAATGCAAAAATACAAGGAACTACATTTCAATTATGCAAAACAGATGGAACACCAATAGCAAGTGCTACATCTAATAGTAATGGAATTGCAACATTTTCTAATATATATCAAGGTAATTATAAAATAAGAGAAATATCTACACCAGATAATTATATATTAAATTCTCAAGTTTTTGATATAAGTGTTGAATATAACAAAACATCAACAATAACAGTAAAAAATACACATAAAAAGGGAAATTTAAAAATAATTAAAACTGATTTAGATACATCTGAACCTATTGCAGATACGGAATTTGAATTAACAGATTTAAATGGGAATGTTGTAGCTAAAGGGACAACAAGTAATAAAGGAGAATTACAATTTAATAATATAAGAGTTGGTAAATATAAATTAAAAGAAACAAAAAGTAATAAAAATTATGTTTCAAATTCAAAAGTGTATGATATTACAATAGAATATAATAAAACAACAACACAAGAAATTACAAATGAATATAAAAAAGGAAATATTAAAATAAACAAAACAGATGCTGAAACAGGAAAAGGTATTGCAGGAGTTGTATTTGAATTAAAAAAATTTGATGGAACTTTAGTTGGTACTGCTACTACTAATGATAAAGGAGAGGCTTATTTTAATAGAATAAGAATTGGAGATTATAAGATAACAGAAAAATCAACAGATAAAAGATATATTCTAAATACAAATACTTTTGATATAGAAGTAGAATACGACAAAACAAAAACTATGGATATTACCAATGAACATAAGAGAGGAAATTTATCTGTATTTAAAGTAGATAAAGATAATCATAAAGTAGCTTTAGGAAATGTTATATTTGATTTATTTAGTTATGAATTTAATAGAGTAATAGGTTCTTATACAACAAATGTTGATGGAGAATTAACAATTAATAATTTACGAATTGGTAAATATAGCTTAATAGAGAAAAATACAGGAAAATGGTATAACCTAGCTGATGATACAGATGTAAATATTGAATGGAATAAAACTACAAACACAACAATTGAAAATGAACTTAAAAAAGGACAAATTAAAATTATAAAAGTTGATGAAGATAACAATGAAGTCAAACTTGCTGGTGTTAAATTTAATGTCTTAGATAAAGATAATAAAATATTAGAAACAATAACAACAGATGAAAATGGAGAGGCTTATACATCAAGATATGCTGTAAGAGATTATGATAGTTTAAAATTACAGGAAAGTGAAACATTGTGGAATTATGTTTTAAATGATGAAATAACAACTATTGAATTAAAAGCAGAGGAAATTACAAATATTACATTTGAAAATGAATCTAAAAAGGGACAAATAAAAGTTATAAAAGTTGATAAAGATAATAATGAAATTAAATTAGAAGGAGTTAAATTTGAAATCTATAATAAAGATGGAGAATTAGTAGATACTTTAATAACTGATGAGAATGGAGAGGCAGTAAGTAAAAGATTAAGAATTGACAAGAATTATACTTTGAAAGAAACTAAAACATTGCAAGATTATGATTTAAATGAAGAAGCACAAACAATTACACTAGAAGAAAATCAAATAAAAGATGTAGTCTTTGAAAATGAATTAAAAAAGGGCAAAATTCAAGTAATAAAAGTTGATATGGATGACAATGAGGTAAGGCTAGAAGGTATTAAATTTGAAATCTATGATAATGATAATAATCTTATAGACACATTAATAACAGACCCAAATGGAGAAACAACTTCAATAGACTTAAGAGTTGATAAAGAATATACAATAAAAGAAACAGAAACTTTATCAAATTATGTTTTAAATGAAGAAGAACAAAAAATAACATTAAAACCTGCTGAAATAAAAACATTGACTTTTGAAAATGAAAAGATTAAAGGATACATTCAAATAAACAAAACAAGTAGTGAATATAATAAATATTCAGAATTAGAAAAAGGCAGTCCTCTTGCAGATGTTTCTTTTGAAATTTATGATAGCGAAAATAATTTAGTAGATACAATTAAAACTGATGAAACAGGAAAAGCAATAACAAAAGAATTATTAAAAGGAAATTACACAATAAAAGAAATTGAAAGTGCAAAATATTATTTGTTAAATGAGAATATTTATAATGCTGAAATTAAAAATCATCAAGAAATTGTCAATGTAGATATTACTAATGATAATGTAAATATTGATGTAGAAATTGAGAAAAAAGGATTTATTGAAACACAAAGTAAAGATGATATATTCTATAATTTTAGCAATATAAAAAATAAGTCAAATGTTCCTTTAGATAATTTTACTTGGCAAGATAAACTACCAACAGATGCAGTTCGTATAAATAGAATATATACAGGAACTTGGAATGAAGATTTGGAATATGGTGTGTTTTATAAAACAAACAAAAGTGAAGAATATAAAATATTTAAAGATAAATTAAGCACACAAAAGATATACGAATTAGACTTTACAGAACTAGATTTAGAAGAAGATGAATATGTTACAGAATATGAATTTAGATTTGGAAAAGTAAAGATAGGATTTCAAGAAGTAGAGAAACCTATATTATATTGTGATATAGTTGATGGTCTAGGTAATGGTTATGTATTTACAAATCATACAAAAGTTTCTGGAACTTATTTTGAAAAATATATAGAAGATACAGATGATTGGACAACAATAACATATTTTAAAGAGATTAAAGTTAATAATGTATTGCCAAGAACTCGGTATATAGTATAAAATAACACAAGGTATTTAGAGTAAAATCTAAGTACCTTTATTTTTTTTGTTTTGGCAACGAACAAATGTTTACAAATTACAAAATAAGTGGTATAATATAAAAAAATTTTATAGGGGGTGTGTTTTGTGAATCGTGTTTATTTGGTAATTGATTTAAAAACTTTTTATGCTTCAGTAGAATGCGTTGAAAGAGGATTAGATCCATTTAATACAAATTTAGTAGTAGCAGACACATCAAGAGGAAATGGAGCAATATGTCTTGCAATTTCTCCTGCAATGAAAATGCTAGGAATAAAAAACAGATGTCGAATTTATGAAATACCACCAAATGTAAAATATATTGTTGCACTTCCAAGAATGAGTAAGTATATAGAATATTCAGCAAATATATATGCTATTTATTTAAAATATATAGCAAAGGAAGATATTTATCCGTATTCAGTAGATGAATGTTTTTTAGACGTTACAAAATATTTAAACACATATAAAATGAATGCAATGCAATTAGCAAAAGTTATAATGAAAGATATATTTGATAGTTATGGAATTACAGCTACTTGTGGAATAGGCACAAATATGTATTTAGCAAAAATAGCGTTAGATATAATGTCTAAACATTCTCCAACTAATATAGGTTGGCTAAATGAAGAAAGATATATAAAGGAATTAGGTCATCATAAACCTTTAACAGATTTTTGGCAAATAGGAACAGGAATAGAAAAAAGATTAAATAAAATGAGATTATATGATATGTATGATATATCTCATTGTGATGAAAAAAGGTTATATAAAGAATTTGGAGTAAATGCAGTATTTTTAATTGATCATTCAAAAGGAATAGAAACTTGTACCATCGAAGATATAAAAGCCTATAAGCCTAAGAATAATTCAATAAGCAATAGTCAAATTTTATTTGAAGATTATAACTATGAAAAAGCAAAACTTGTTGTAAAAGAAATGGTAGAATTACTTTCACAAAGACTTTTAGAACAAGAAATGGTAACAGATAGTATTAAATTATATGTGGGATATTCAAAAGATATTATAAAAGCAACTGGAGGAACTAGAAGACTTAATAATTTTACGAATTTATATACAAAACTTTCTTATGAATTTATAAAATTATTTGAAGATACTACTGATAAAAGTGTTCCAATAAGAAGAATAGGAATATCCTTTGATAGATTGCAAAAAGATGAAAATGAACAAATAAATTTATTTGAGAGTTTAGAAAATAATGAAAAAGAAAAAAAGTTAGAAAAAGCAATTATTGAAATCAAATATAAACTAGGGAAAAATGCAATTATTAAAGGAATGAATTTAGAAGATGGAGCAACAACTATGATTAGAAACAAATTGATAGGAGGACACAATGGCTATTAGTAGAAGTGATAGAGCAAAACAATTTATGGCATTTGATGCATTAAAAGGATTACAAGAGGCTTACAGATTAAAAGAACTAGAATTTGATGAAAGAAAAGATTTATCAGAAGAAACTTTAAAAGAATTAGATAAAGATTTTAATAATATTCTAGTAGGCGATTATGTAACAATTAAGTATTATAAAAATAGGAAGTACATTAAAGAAACAGGAGTAATTACTAAAAAAGACTATGCAAATAAAAAAATTTATTTAGATAAAGAAAATATTATAAATATTTCTGATATAATAGAAATATCAAAAAGTGTCAATATTTTTTGATTAGTTCAC
>DCHW01000018.1 GCA_002314935.1 Clostridiales bacterium UBA1742
ATATCTATTTTAAACCTATATTTATGGAATAGAAAGGAGAAAATATAATGAAAGCTGTAAAAATTAAAATGAAACCAGGTTGTGGTTCTTCTAATAATCTATTAGAAATCGACCAAATATACTTAGAAGGATATCAAGAAAATGGATATTATTATAAATCTGCAATTTATGATTTTCTAAAAAATAATCCCAACAGTATCCAAGTAAATATACACCCTTATCCTAATTTGCAACCTGTTGTAAGCACAAATGGAGAGAAGTATGTACGATCTGAGCCCAACTATACAGGAAAAGATAATTTGCTATGTCTACCTAGAGAATAATTAAACGAAATAGATATCATATCGATATCTATTTTTTATATTAATAATTATATTTATTCCCATATACTTTCAAATTCTAATGGCACAATATCCTCATATAACAACACAAATTGTGAATTAATTTGCCTATAATCATGATAATGCCCAAAATACCATTTCTTAAATTCGCATTTTTCAGATATTTCTTGTAAATAATCCGTTAATTCATCTTTCTTAAATGTTCCACCACTTAAAATAGCTTGTACACTTGTTGGACAACAATGTGATATAATATAATCAACTTTATAATCCACTTTTTCTAAATTCCTAATTCCATTTTTCATTTCTTCTTCTGTTGGCATTTCTAAATTCCACCAAGAAAAATCTTTAATTCTAAAATAAGCTCCTCTTTTTCTGTACTCATATATTTTCTCTTCTTCATCTAAATTAAGTATTCCATCTTGAATATCATGTGATCTAGCACCTCCAAAAGCAAATATTTTCTTGTTATATATATCAAATATTTCTCCTCGCATTAAATGAAAAACAGAATCTCTTATTTTATGTACTTTTCCACCATGCCATTCTTCTACTGGATAATTATATAATCTTTCAAAATTTTCATGATTTCCATCGACAAACAAAGTTGTAAAATTTCTACTATTTAGCCAATCTAACCAGTATTTTTCATACATGCTTTCAGTAATATAATTCCATACTCCGCCAAAATCACCACATATTATTACATAATCTTCTTTTGTCATTTCAGTTTGTATTGGAAATTTTTCTTCAGTAAGTCTTGAAAAATCGCTATGGGTATCACCTGTAATATATATCATTTTTACCTCTTTCATTTTATCTTTATCAATTTTTTATAATTATTAATATTACACAATAAATACATCTCTTTAAATTTAAAATTTATGCTTCTTAATTCATTCATCATATTATCTAACGTAGTATCACAAATATCTACATCATCATAAAAATGTTTCCAATCTTGCATATAAACAATCAAAGTTATGGTATTATCATATGTTTTTTTATTATTCTTTCGTTCTGCCATATTAATAATTCTATCTTTCACATCCCTTAATGCATCATTCAAACTACCAATTTCTACTTCAGTGATTCCATACTCGTTCAATTGTTTTGCTTCAATATAGTCATTCTTTGAAATCAAAGGACATGTTATTTCAATTTTTTCAATTAACTCATTGTTTGAAAATATTTTACCATCATAATTTATCTCTTTCCCTTGTTGTATTTTTCCTAGCCAACTAAAATAAATATTTTCATTATTTTTATACTTTAATTTTACATATTCTAATAATACAACATATTCTTCAAAAAAATATTTATATAATCCTTTTCTTAAACGTGCATGCTTTATTTTCACAAAGCTCTTTTCTATTTCTTTCATTGTTTTATCATAAAATTTCTGATGATTTTTTATTTTCCTTTTTCTTTGCAAATCTGCCAATCTCATATCGGACACTCCCTATTTTAAATAATAATTTTAATATAAAATCATTTGCAAACCAACATAGAAATCACTTATTTTATAATTAATTCAAAATATTTCTAAAGTAACGGATTACCTAATTCTATCTGATTCCAATATTTCTTTATCATACTTAAAACTAATTTACTAACTTGTTCAAAACTTCTTCCGTTAATAATCACTTGTTTTTTGAACCTTTTATAATTAGTTGATAAATCAAATTCAATTATATAATTTTCCAAAGTTTGCATAGTAAATAAGCTTGCTGTATTAGAATAATGAATAAATCTACAACAAAAATCATACAAATTTTTAAAGTTTGGAATGTCTTTATTGATTTCTTCTACAATAAATGTATCATATAACTTTTGTTTAGCCTTAAGTTTATATTCAAATAATCTTTTTTGTTCTCTAAAAATTTCTTTATATATTTCTGATATATCCTTCCCTTCTTTATTTAAAAGAAACACTCCATATATAAAAATACAATTATCTATTTGCATTCTCATCAAAGAATTCAAAACCATTATATTATTACTACTAATTATTTTTTTATAAGCATCTATAACAGACATACTTCTTTGTAATAAAGTATTAATCATTACAGTTTTTGTATGTAATTTAGGATCTTTATTTATACAATCTAAAAATGCTAATTTATATCCTTCTATGGTATTATTTAAATCTATAATAATTTGTTTTTTTGTATCTTCCATTCATTTTTCCATTCTATATAACTTTACTTATATTCCTCCCCCTCTTCAGCAACCATTAAATTATCATTACCAAATAACAAATATGCACTTCCATCACATCTAGCGATTCTATCTTTTAAATATTCAGCCAATTGTTTATCTTCACAATAAATGTAACAACCTTTTTGACCTCTTGTCATCAATGTTCTATATGTATTCTTTATAATTTCATCTGCTAATTTTAATGCTTTTTCTGGATTTTCTTTATACATTTTCTTTATTCCTTTTAAAGAATTATCTGTACTTGCTCTTTTAGTAAAATCTGTAACTATTTTTCCATTTTCAAATCTTAAATCATTTCCAATAATTACACCTGCATAATCAAATTCTAATCCTTGTGAAGTATGTATACATCCTATTTCATTTACTGAATTTGAATCAATCGCCCATGTTGAACTATTTCCTAAATTCCAGCTCATTCCAAAATCATATTTAGGTATTGTAATATCATATACATCAGATTTATTTTTACCATCTTTAATCCAATCCCAACAATATCCTGCAACAATTCTTGCTTTATTATTTATTTGATTCTTTTCAAATATTCTATCTCTTACTTCATTTGGTGTATCACAGATTTTAATATCATAATCTAAATCGAAACCATCACTATTAGCTGTTTTTCTAATATCTAAAACATCATCTAGCCATGCAATATATCCATCAGAACCATTACATCTAAATTGAGACTCTAATTCCATTATTTCGTATTCTGCTCCTGCTTTACTAATAAATCCTTCAATTTCTTTAACTGTTCCTATATCTTTTAATGTAACTCTTTGTGACTCATCAATAAAGAATACTGAAAATTTAGAAGCATTTATTATTTCTTTAATTTGATTTTCTCCTAGATTTTGAAACATTCCAGATTTTGCATTTAATCTATGTGCTTCATCAACAAGTAAAACATCAAATTCATTTGATGCAGCTTCAGTAAATGCTCCTGAACCCATAAATAAATTATTAATTCTTGTTTTTTTGAAATCACCACTTAATTTGGTAGCATAAACATTTCTAGGTGCTGCATTTTTGGTTACATATGAACAAACCATGTTTTCATTTGTTAATCTAACTAATAGATTAACTGCAAGTACTGATTTTCCTGTACCTGGTCCACCTTTTACAACTAAAACCCTCTTTTGACCATCTTGATAAGATTTTCTTGCCATATCTAATGCTGTTTCATAAACCAACTTTTGATCATCTATCATTACAAATTCTTGGTTACCTTTTAACATGTTTGCTAATGCATCTTGCAATGATTTTGATGGCCTAATCTTTCCATTTTCAATCATATAAAGAGTTTCTTTATCATCACCATATTTTATATAATTATTGATAAAATCTCTTAATTTCTCAACATCACCTTTTATAAATGCAGGTGCTTTTTCCAAATAATATTTATAATTATCTGATAATAATGTTGGTGGTGTTACTGTTAAATAATTATGAAGATATGCACATGGATGTAAGTCAATTTGCCTATCTTGTACAGTTTCATTATAATCTTCAATTGTTGTTGCATAAGACCAAGCTTGATAAGATGGATGTGCAACTTCTCTTAAAGCATGTCCTGTAAAGGCTTGTACAATTCCATCTTTTTCATTTACAATATCAGCCTCTGTCCATTGTTTTAATTCAACTATAATTGCAGTATTTTTAGCTTGTCCATCTTTTCCAGTTATAATAAAATCAACTCTTTTAGAAGTGTTTGGAATTTTAAATTCAATAGCAATTCCAACATTTCCAGGTATTCTATTATCAATTAAAACTTTCATCATATATTGCATAGAATTATTCCATGCTTTTCTTTCAGATTCAGAAGTATGATATCCCATTTTCTCATAGAATTTTCTATCAATATTCTCTTCTATTCTATCTTGTACAACATCTTCTACAAATAATTGCTTTGTTGCTTCATATACTATCATAATAATTTGCCCCCATTAATTATTGCTATAATTTATTATATTTCGTGCTAATTCCTTTTGCTTTTTCTACTGGATATTTTTTAGATGAAATATCAATTTTATCTAAAACTATTTGCTTTGGATCTACTCCTATTTGATGGCACAAAAGAATGCAATAATTCATAACATCAGCTATTTCATATTTAAGTTCATCTTTATTATAATTACTATTCCATTGAAAACATTCTAATAATTCCCCCGCTTCAATTGAGATTGATTTTGCTAAATTCTCTGGTGTATTAAATTGTAACCAATCTCTATCTTCCGCAAATTTTACTATTTTTTCTTCTAATTCTTTCATATTCTAATACTCCTATAAAAAAAGAGTTCTAAATAGAACTCTTTTATTGCTTAAACACATTTTCTCTATGATATTTTAGATATTCTATTCTTTTATCATCTAATTGCAATTTTGATAATAACATACCTGTATATATATTTAATCTTTTTTGATTCATTGGAGATAACCATGGTGAAACAATTAATCTCTTTTCATTATCAAAAGTTATAAATCCTCTATCGAACAATTTATCATAAGTAGGAGTAAGCATAAATCCATTTTTAGGATCTATCTTTTCATTAGTATCAGATTTAGCCCATGGTTTTATATGAGAAGCAATTAATAATCTCTCATCATTTACCATAGTAAATGGACAAAACGGACATTCCTCTAATAACTTATTTCTATATTCACCTTGCCCAATTCTAGCTCTTATAATAGTATCTTTTTTTCTTTCTGATATACTTGTATCTTGTTCAATTATTCCTTCTTGTTCTTTTTCTTCTGGCATTTGATATCCAATTATATCAGGTTTATAGTCTATAAAAATTCTAAAATAATATTTAACATTTTTATTTTGATCTTTTAATTTTAACACAGATAAATATGATATATTTGGCAATGCAATTATTCTCATAAACGTCCAATATTTTGATTCAGCATTTACATACACTCTAGGAGGAGCAACATCTACCCTATATAAATCAAATTCTAACATTTCTTCTTCAAAATCATTTATTTTATTAATATATTCTAAGTATCTTTCCTTCATATCAATACTTTTTATATAATTTTGTTGAGGTGTTTCATACTCCTGCTTGGCATCATCTAAAAATAATTTAAAATCTTTTTTACAAAAGAAACAACTTATATTAAAATCTCCAAAAAAATCATATAATTTTTCACTTTGATTGCCCACATACAGTTTAGCTTCACCATGTCCTGAACCAATCTTATTTTCCTTTATAAATGAATCAGCCAAAGTAATATATTCTAATGTATCTATTATTTCATATTCTTTTCCATTTATTTTCATATTAAGTTTCCTCCTGATCAAAATCATAACATTTTAAAATTTCTGTCATAATTGCAATTAAAACATCTACAACAATTGAATTTCCTGCTTGCTGGTACATTGATGTGTCAGAAACTTCAATTTTAAAACTGTCACAAAATCCCATTAATCTTAAGCATTCCCTAGGTGTTAATTTTCTAATTCGCCCTTCAGTTGTAACATAATTATCAACACCAGCCCTATGCATTTTATGCATAGTAGTCAACAATGGTCTTGCAATTTCCAAGTCAATTTCAGGTCTTGAATAAAATCCCTTTGTTCCTGTAGCTAATACATATTTTTTAACTTTTTCTGATAAAAAATACTTTTCCAAATCCTGCATCGTTTTTTCCATATCTTTATTTTCTTCCACAAAAACGAAATCTCCATGCCAATTAAACTGTTGATTCTTTTTTTGACATAATGAAACTTCTCCATCAATTTGAGTATATCTTTTATTTAAATTTTCTTCATCAGTTACAAATGCAACACCTTTTTTGGGTAAATAATATTTTCCTGAAACATTATCCAATAAAAAATCTTGCATTTTTTTGTCTAATCCAACTGGTTCAGGGAATTTAAATCCTTTTTTCATATCTTTAACAATATCATTTCTGAAACCAACAACAAAAATTCTTTCTCTATTTTGAGGTATACCAAAATCTTTAGCATTTAATACAGTTTGTTTCCATGTATAATCTAAATCTGTAAAAACCTTTTGCATTGTTTCCCAAGTTCTGCCATCATCATTGCTTAAAACAGCCTTAACATTTTCATAAATAAATACTTTGGGTTTGATTTCTGATACTAATCTTGCATATTCATAAAAAAGAGTTCCTCTTGTATCTTCTAACCCTCTTTGTTTTCCAACCAAACTAAATGACTGACATGGACTTCCTCCAACAAATAAATCAACTTTGTTTTTATATTGTTTTCCATCCAAAAAAGAAACATTCCAATGAAAATCTTCTTCATTAATTTTATAATTAGCCATATAACTTTGTTTAACTTTATTTTGACTTTCTTTCCCTTTATATAAGTTATCAACATATTTCTTTTTATCAGAATAATTTTTCATATTTTCTAATTCTTTATGAATTTTTTGAGTATTAATTCTTTCATGTAACATACCTAAATATTCACAAACTTCTTTAACATCTTTTTGTATTTTTTTAAAATCGTTTTTTTCAGAAATACTACTAATAAATTTTATATTTTCTAGTACAACTTCCCATTCTAAATTATCACTAGATTTTATTTTAGATTTATCCAATTTTTTTAAATCATTATCTTTTGAAAAATCGTTTAAAATTTTTAAAGTAATTTTAATTTGTTCAAAAATTAAATTTTCATCATTTAAATCTAAACATTCCATTGTACTTTTCAAACATTCATATTCTTTTATTTTTGTTTTCTTAGTTTCTGAATTCATTGATTTTTTAAGAATTTCTTTCAAATTTATATCTAATTTTTCAAATTGAATTTCACTAATTATTTTCTTTGCTTTTTTTAATTTATTTTCACATTGTTTTAACTGTTTACTAAATTCATCTTCTTTTTTAGCATTATTTTCAACAATTTTTTTTAAACTATTTATTTCATCTTCTATTTCATTTATATTATCATCTATTTTCTTAGAAAGAATATCTACATCACCATTGTCACATGCAAAAACGATTTTATGTTCTAACCCCATTCTATCTAAAGCATGTTCTATAGCTCCTATTCCACTAAAAACTGTAGCTAATTTTATCATTTTATCCTCTTCTCTTTCTTACTTTTACAAAACTTCTATAATATCTTATATCATATTTTTTAAAATTTTTCCATAAATAGATAATTATTTTTTATATATTTTTTAACATTTCACTTTCCTATTATCCCCTCCTTCCCCACTCGTAGAGCAAGAATAGATGTCTGACAGACATCCTTATACAGCTTGAAAGCAGAGCTTTCAACAGGTATGACAAAAGAGTTATTTGTCTGACTTTTGTCCTACAAATAACTCTTTCAATTAGTAATTATTACGAATTCACTTTTTGTGATGCTATTTTATAAATTTCATCTGCTAATATGCTACATTTCGCACTACATTCTTTAGATTTTTTAGTTTCTCTTAAAGCTTTATCTAATATTTCTTCATCTAGTGATTCTATTACTTCTTCATAATCGTCTTCAAAATCTTTATTTAACATCCAAGCAATTGCCATTTTTATCATTTTCATATCCTTTTGTGAATATAGATTTGAATCGATATTTTCTAATATTTTTCCTGTCTCAAAAAATGGGAATTCACCGTATTCTTCAATTATTGCTTCTTGCGAATCTCTAATCTCAAAATCTGTGAATTCCCTAGTATTAAACATTTCATTTAATTCTTTTTGATATTCAGGCTCTACACTATTAGTTTGCTCGAAATTTATTGTTTCATAATATTTAATATATACTCTATTTGAAACATTGAATCCTTCCCACTCTTCTTCTATTAAATCTGCATCTATTAACTCTTTAAAAATTTTAGTTACCGTATTTGCAGATATCTCTAATTCGTTCATTAAGTATTTTCTTGCATCATATATGTACCATTTTCCTTTCTCATCTTTTTTTGTGTTAATACAATTTTCTATCATGTCTACATATACGCCATATGCAACTTTTGATATTAAACTAAGATCATCATATTCTCTATTTTTAAATTTATACGTTTTATAGTATCGCATATTTTACCTCCTTATAATTTATTTTATTTTTATACAATCTTATATTTTGTTTGTTACACTTTAAAATATTTTCTCTCCCATATATTTTTTATTTTAAAGTCTTATCTTTTGTTCTCTTTTCTTAATCTTTCGTAATCGAAGCTTTTTCTTTTTCGTTTAAGTAATTATCTAGTGCTTCTTTTCTAAATAATACTTTTCCACCAACTCGTGAGCATGGTATTTGTTTTCTCTTTACTAGCTGTGTAACTAACCAGTATGATACTCCTAAATACTCTGCTGTCTCTTTCATTGTTAGAGTTGTTCTTGTTACATTTTCACCTTCCATAACCTCACCTTCCTTTCTAGTAATTGTTTGTTTTAATATACAATTACTAATTATGATTTTAATTGTATGTTTAATTTTTTACCACTATACAATTAGAATTTTGTTGTATTTTTTCAAAAGTGTATGGTATTTTTAAGTAATTTTTTAAATTTTGTGGTATAATATTTTCAAAATAATCTAGGTATAAGTCTTGGGATGTTAATAGGCGAAAACATAGGTATTTTAATTGAAAAGAAAAATAAATAATAAGTTGTAAAGGTGATGTTAAAAATGGAAGAATGGGATTTATATGATGAAAATAAAAATATAACAGGAAAAATTCATATTAGAGGTAATCAGATACCAGATGATTTTTATCATTTAGTAGTTCATGTATGGATAAAAAATAATGAAGGAAAATTTCTAATTTCTCAAAGATCAGAAAATAGACCAACATTTCCGTTAATGTGGGAATGTGTAGGTGGTTCAGTTTTAAAAGGTGAAGATAGTTTACAGGGTGCAAAAAGAGAAACAATGGAGGAAGTCGGTATTAATTTATCAAATATTGATGGAGATTTGGTTTATAATAAAGTTAGAAAAAGATTTAAAGATATTATGGAGGTATGGTTATTCCAATATAATGGAGAAATTGACTTAAAAAAAGCTACGACTGATGAAGTAAAAGATTTTAAATGGATGACCAAAGAACAGATAAAGCAATTATATAAAGATAAGCAACTTGTTCAAACATTAGATTATTTTCTAAATGAAATTGATATTTAATGTTAATGACAACTTACAAGTTGTACTAAAAGAGATATTATTTTTTAAAATTTAATATCTTTTTTTAATACTTGCTTGAAGTATAAATTTATACTTTGTATAATTTATTTAATGACGTTATTAATAAATTACAAAAGGAGAATTTGATTGGAAACAAGTATTTAATTTTTAAGGAGAAGATATGTTAAAAGATTATATTGAAAATAAACCAACAATTACAAGTGAAAAATTAGTTATTAGACCTTTAAAAGATAAAGATATTGAAGATTTAAGAGAATGGACACCTGATAAAAGTATTTATAAATATTGGGGTAAAAATCCTGGTAAAACAGATTTAAAACCAGAATTATTATTAGAGAAAAAGGAAAAGCCAAGTAAGAGTTTTCATTTATATATTGAATATAAAGAAGATTCAAAAATAATAGGAGATATTTACATTTATTTAATAGAAAAAGATAAGAAGGCAAAAGTTGCAATTAGACTAAATAAAAGTTATCATAATAAAGGTATTGGAACAGAAGCAGTAAGTACAATGGTAAATTGGTGTTTTGAAAATACTGAATTAGAAACAATTTGGACCGATGTAAATAAAGAAAATATTGCTTCAATTAGACTTTTAGAAAAAAGTGGATTTAATAAAATAGAAGAAATAAATAATGGTAAAATGGTTTCTACTATATGCGATTATTTTGTTTATGAAATAAAAAAATAAAAGAAAGTGTGTTGATATGAAAAATATAACAAATTATATTTCCATAAGTAGAATTATAATGTCAATCATATTATTAGCAACTAACCCATTAACATTACCATTTTATATAGTATATGTATATTGTGGAGTGTCAGATATTCTTGATGGTTTTATTGCAAGAAAATATAATATTCAAAGTGAATTAGGTAGCAAACTTGATAGTATTGCTGATATAACATTTGTTTTTACTGCATTAGTTAAGATTATATGTTTTTTAAAATTATCAAATTATATATACTTGTGGATTACTATAATAATCATTATAAAAATTTTTAATATTATACTGGGATATGTTTATTATAAAAAAATAATGTTTCATCATACGATAGCTAATAAAATTACCGGACTAATATTGTTTATTTCACCATTAATTATTTTAAATATTAATTCAGCAATAATTGTTATTAGTATATGTTTAGTTGCAACTTTTTCTGCAATCCAAGAAGGATTTTATATAAAATTTAAAAAAATTCAAATCACATAGCTTATATGTATTGAAAATACTTTATTTCACAATTTTTGTGATACCATAATAAAAATTGTCTGACATTTGTCAGACTTTTTTTATTTTGTCTTCTCTGTTAAAAGCCCTGCTTTTAAGCTATTCTAGGCTGTCTGTCTGACAGCTATTCTTGCTGTTCCAGAGTAAAAATAAACGGAATTTAATTTCTTAAATCCCGCCTATTTTTATTTATTCTAATTGTCCTTCTCTTTTTTCTTTTCTACTAATAATTTAAATATTTATAAGTATTAAATCTATATCTCTTTTTATCAATGATTGCATACTTTCTTTATATTTACTTAAATCTAACCCCTTTAATTTTGTTTTTACTTTTTCTGATAATTCTGGTTTATATATCAATATTAAATTTAATTTATCTTTCATGAAATCAACTTCATAACTTACTTCTTCTTGCTATATTATAGCATACTTGTTTCTATTTTTTTACCATTTATTGACTTTATTTATAAATCTTTATATAATAGCTATACAATTGTTAATTATTTTTTAATTGTATGTAAGGAGCATGTTATGGAAAATTTACAAATTGCTTTTGATTTAGCAGGTTTTCAAGAATATTTTATAAAATACACATTAGTAGAATATAAAGGAAAACTTGCGAAAAAGAAAAAAGATAAATTTTATATTTTTAAAAAACAAAAACCAACCCCAGAAACTTTGGGTACATTTTTACTTGCTTTTTTAAATACTAATTTTGAAGATAAAGATGCTTGTAAAGATTTTATATTTGAATATCTGTATGTAAATTTGTTACTTAGAATAAATAAAAATATTTATCTAAATAGTAATATTCATGGTGATGCTGTTCTTCCTATGGATATTACTAAAATTGATTTTGATATTATTTTATCCGAAGAAGAAATTAATTATTATTATGATAAAATGTATTCAAAATTTACAAACGAATTATTATATTATCAAAAAATGTATATAGCTATTAGTGAATTTAAATTTACTAAATTTCTTGCAATTGATTCAAAGGAAAAAAAGAAATCATTATTAATAAAATCAAGTAAAACTGAAACTTATTACACTTCCATTTCTTGTCTTTCATCTACTACTTTAAACTTGAATATTAACTTTCATTTATTACCATTTTATACTGATAAAAATAAAACATTTATTATAGAAAACATACCTTATAGTTTTTCTTCTAACAAATTTTATGATATTTTATTCATAACGTTTAGAGAATTTATAAATATAAAGAAAAATATATTAGTACAAAAATGTGAAAATTGTGGTAAATACTTTATTCCTTCAACTTCACACAATACCAAATATTGTGATTCTGTATTTAATGGAAAAAATACTTGTAAAGAAATTGGAATTGAAAAAGCTTATTTAGAAAAATTAAATAAAGATCCATTACTAAAAAAATATAGAACAAGATATCAGTCACTTTCAAAACAAGCCTCTACTGCTAATAAAAATAGTAAAGCCCGCAAAATGTATGATTATTATAAAAAAGAAGGTCCAAAGCAATTACAAAATTATAAAAATGGAAACCTTTCAAAAGAAGAATTTAGAGAATGGATTGATAATACAAAGATAAATAAAAGCAAGTAAACTAAAATTACTTGCTTTTATTTCCTTAATTCCTATTAAATAAATTTCTTAATTTGTTAATTATCTTTTTTAATATAGATTCTTTGTATTGTACCATAGATAGATTAGCATCAATTGGTTCTTCAATGATTTGTTCTTTCTTTTTAAATAAATTATCAGTATTATACTTCTCTCTTAATTCTTTTTGAAAAGCTTTCTCATTGTCATTTAATTTTTTTTCAATAATCTCTTTTTCTTCGGCAGTTGACCAATAATTATATTTAAGCACTGATAATAAACTATAAGTTTTATCACTTAAACTTATATTATTTAAATCTTCATAATAATCTATATCTATCTTAAATTCTTCCTTAGTATTTTTATTTATTAAATCTAATAACTTTTCTGGCAATTTTTTTATATACTCTTTTGGAAAATACTTTAATAAACAATTTAATTCTGTATATGCTTGTATATATTCCATTCTATTCCCAATCATCCATTGACCATCCTTCATCTGTATAAATTTCTTCTTCATTTTCTATGCCTTGTTGTTGAGCCTCTGTTCGAATTTCACTTGTAGCATCTTTAAAATCACTTTGTTTTGACTTTTCTGCAATTCTTTGTAATTGCTCTTCTAATTTTTTAGCCTCAAATACTTCTTTATCAGCTGTTGCAATTTCTTCAGGTGTTAAAGGTATTTGAGTTCCACTTGTTCGTTTTAATATTTCTGCATATTCTTCTAATGTCCATGGTCCTCCTTTTAGCAAATCTATGTATTGTCTTTTTACTTCTTCAAATATTTTTTTCTGTTCTTGTGATGGCAGATTCTCATAATATTTTTCATTTGAAGTAAATGAATGTGTATTAGCATCATATACTCCACTTACAAATTCAGGTTTTAAATAATAACCTGAAGCAATTCCTAATTTAGATGCCTCATCTTGAGAAAAATAATTATAAAAAGCTGCTTGCCCTTTTCCATACAAAACTGTACCCATTGGTGCTAACAAATGATATTCCTTTGGTAAACTTGCTATTATTATTTGTTTTGAATCTTTATGTTTCCAATTATTCATTGTCTCTTCTGTTTTTTCAAATAGTCTATCCGATCCCTCTCCTAATGCAATTGTTGTAAAATACAATTGTTCATGGCTACACCTTAATCCATTTTCAAATATTGAATCAATTACTTCTTGGCTATCTGCTCCTATTCCATGACCATAATATACATTGCCTGTATTATTAAAACTACTAGAAATATCTTCTTTATTCATTTGTATTTTCCTCCTCATACTATATTTATAATAATATTATCAAATTTTTTGTTTTTTCACCATACATTCCTCAAAAAATTTTTCAAAAATATTGATTGTTGGTTAGACTTTCCAAAAACACCATTGTATAATTTATATATACAATCTTAAACGAGTAATTTCATTGTAGATTACTTATACTCTCTCCCACACCAGAAAGGAGGATAATATATGGTAGGGAGTATAGAAAAACGAGGTAAAGATACATATAGACTTGTATATTCATGTGGATACAATCTAGATGGATCACCTAAAAAACATACTAAAACCGTACATTGTACTAAAAAGGAAGCAGAAATTGAGCTTGCAAATTTTGTTAATCTTGTTCAAAATGATATGATTCCTTCTGGAAAGCATATTACTTTTGCAGAGTTTACTGAAATATGGAAAAAGGATTATGGAACAAAAGAATTAGCACCTACTACTTATGCAAGATATGTTAGAATTTTGGAAACTAGAATTCTTCCCTACTTCGGTAAGTTTGCACTTGATAAGATTAAACCTACCGACATTATGAAATTTTACGATATGTTAGAATGTGATACTCAAATTAGAAGATTAAAAAATAATAAAGGTGAAAGATTAACTAAACCTTTATCTAGAAAAACTATTTTAGAGCATCACAGATTATTAAGAGCAATGCTTCATAAGGCTGTTTATTGGCAACTTATTGTAAATAACCCAGCTGATAGAGTTCAGCCACCTAAAACTCAAAAACCTAGAAGAAGATATTATGATGATGAGCAATGTAAATATTTATTAGAGCGTTTAGAAACTCAAGAAATTAAATATAAAGTTGCAATTATATTAACTATTTTTACAGGTGTTAGATTAGGAGAACTTATGGGCTTAGAATGGGAGGATATTGATTTTAGAAATGGAATTGTTAGTATTAACAAAGCTAGTCAATATTTATCTGAAAAAGGAGTATTTACAAAAGATCCAAAAACTCAAAATTCAATAAGAGATGTTGCAATACCTACATTTGTTATATCACTATTAGAAGAATATCAAGAATGGTATGAAAAACAAAAAAATGCTTTTGGAGAATTATGGATTAATTCTAACAGATTATTTATTCAAGCTGATGGTAAGCCAATGCATCCAGATACAATTAGTAAATGGTTTGTAAAGTTTGTTGAAAGAATTGGTCTTCCCGTTATAAACTTTCACGGGTTAAGACATACAAATGCTACACTTTTAATATCACAAAATATTGATGTTGCAGTTGTAGCAGCAAGACTAGGTCATGCACAAATAAGTACAACATTTAACTTTTATGTGCATCCAGTTATTTCACACAATAGAATTGCAGGAAACGCATTAGAAAATTTATTAATACCACAAAAAAATTGTTTAAATGCTAAGGAGTGATTTTTATTGAAAAATATAGTACTTGAAGGTCGTTTTAAGAAGCTTATTTCCCCAAGATTTCCCCAAAAGGCACTTTTAAGGGGTAAAAATAAAAATAGTAATTTGAAAGTGTGTTGATATGAAAAATATAGCAAATTATATTTCAATAAGTAGAATTATAATGTCAATATTGTTATTAGTATATGTTTAGTTGCAACATTTTCTGCAATTCAAGAAGGATTTTATATAAAATTTAAAAAAATTTAAATTACTTAGCTTATATTTATCGAAAATATAAAAAAATAATTGGAGGTCTAATTATGATTAGACAAGCAATAGAATCTGATAGCTATAATATAGCCAAACTAATTGTATCTGGTTGGCAGACTGCTTACCGTAGGTTAATTGATGATAAATTTTTAAATAATATGTCTCCCGAAGAATCATTAGAAAGATGGAAAAATAATATTAATAGTCAAAACGATGAAAGTCATATTTATGTATATGAAGAAGATAATAAAATATTAGGCGTTATTCGTTTTGGTAAACCTGATAATTTAAGTGAAAAATATAATTCTGAAATTCATGTTTTATACGTTGAACCTACTTTAAAAAGAACTGGAATTGGTAGTAAATTGTTTAACTTTGCCAAAGAATACTTTATAAATAATAAAACCACTAACATGATAATTTGGTGTTTAAAAGGTAATGTTCCATCAATAAAATTTTATGAGAAAATGGGTGGTAAAGTTGTAACTTCTAAGACAAATATTGTTCATAATATTGAAGTTGAAGAAGTTGGACTTGAATATAATCTTTAAAATTAAATACAATTTTAAGATAAGAGAAAAGAAAAAAATTTAAAGAAATTCCTAAAAGTAATAAAAAATTTAATTAAAATAAAAAATTTCAACTTTAAAGAGTATAAATATGAAAAATATAACAAATTATATTATTGTTTTTTTATTTGATATTATTATATAATTAATATAATAATTTTAAGAAAGGAAAAAAATAATGAAAAAAAATTTAATTTTTAAAGCAATTTTGGTTTTGTCTTTTTTAATAGTTCTTACTGGATGTACTAATAAAGAACAAATTGAAATTAAAAACGAAAACAAAATTGAAATGAAACATTCTTTTTCTGTTAGTGAAAATGATAAAGTTTATTTTGCTAAATCAAATCTTCAATACAATCCTGTTAAAAAAACATGGAGATTTGCAGAAAATGCTTATGATACTGTAGGTATGGATAATGAACTTGCAGATGCTAATTATGATGGATGGCTTGATTTGTTTAGTTGGGGAGCAAATGGAATTTCTGGAGTAGAGCCATATAGTACTGTCTATGATAATTTTATTTATGGTGATGGGCATAATAGTATTGCAGGTACTAAATGGGATTTTAGTACAGCTGTTAATGAACAATTAGGTGATGATTGGAGAATGTTCACACATGATGAAATTCATTACCTACTTATGTTTCGTAAAAATGCAGAAAAACTTTTCGGTTATGGAACAATTGATGGAATACGTGGTTTATTCATATTACCAGATGATTGGGTATCTCCAAACGGAATTACCTTTACTCCTTCAGTAGATATGGGATTCGAAAATCAATATAATTGGTATTATACAATTGGTGATAATGAAAATTATACGTATAATAATTTTACAAAAGATGATTGGAATTTAATAGAAGAAGCTGGAGGTGTATTCCTACCTGTAACTGGAATGAGAAGTGAAAATACTTGTGATCATATAGGAATTTCAGGACATTACTGGACATCTTCAAATTATGGTGAAGAATTTGCTAATTGTCTATGTCTTTTTGAAAAAGATTTATTCCTTGAAGGAAACTTTGATAGAAGTTATGCACTTGGTGTTCGTTTAATAAAAGATGCAAATTAGCGTCAAAGGGTGTCAATTTTGACACCCTTGTTTATTATGACTCCTTCATAAGACTAATTTTTCTATCTGTTTATAACTTATATACCATCTTATTTATTGCCTTTTTAAATGAACATTAATATTTTAATTTTTTCTTTTTTTAAACAGATCTTCTACATTGTACTTTTCTTTTAGCTTTTCCTGGTACTCTGCTTCTTTTTTTCTTACTTTTTTTAAATATTCACTCTTATCCTCGGGCAAACACAAATATTCTAAATAAATTCCAGATAAAATCTCCTTTGTTTTTTTCATTATTTTGTCTTTAATATCTTCATCCCCAAAATCAATATCTGGTTGATATTCAGCATCTTTATTTTTTTCCAAAAATCCAATAACTTCATTTGGTATTTTT
Organism: Clostridiales bacterium UBA1742; assembly: GCA_002314935.1. Classification (GTDB taxonomy): domain Bacteria; phylum Bacillota; class Clostridia; order TANB77; family CAG-508; genus CAG-452. Next base: position 17,466 of record DCHW01000018.1, read on the forward strand.
TTATATTCTTCTTTTTCAAGTGTTTTTAATATTTCTAGTGTTTCAACTGCTGCCATAGCATATTCTTTTGTTACCATATTACTCATCTCCTATTGTTTTATATTCGGATTTTTTAAGTTTTGAACATGTTTTATTAATGTATCATCTGGTCTTTCTCCATCTGCTATTTTAGAAATATCAATTGCACTTCTTGGTCTATATCCAACATCCAAAGTTTCACTTTTATATAAATTTTTTATACGTTCAGAATTTCTTGCAAAATATGATAAACTTTTTCCTCTTTTTCCTGTTATAAAAAATCTTACACTATCCTCAAATGATTCCATTTTAGTGTGCGACATTATTGATGTTCCTTTACTTTTTTGAAAATCACTTATTGGCATTTCTAAATATTCTTTTATAAGTTTGTTTATATCATTTTCAGTTGTTAATAATTCTTCTGGAATAAAAAATATTTTTGTTGTACTACAACCGTTACTAGGTTCAAAAATATATAAATTACCTCTTTGTTCTTGCATTTTCTCTAAATCTTTTTTTCCATTGTTTGTTATACTTGGATTGTTATATACATAGCATTTTCCATCTCCAGCAGAATTTTCTTTGTTTGTATCTATAATATCAATAACTTTTTCTGGATTATATTTTCTAAATACTTCATCTCTTTCTTCAAAAGGCATTATTTCATTTGCTCTTGGTTTTGAAATATCTACTTTTGTCCCTGGTTTACCAGGTTTGGTATCTAATTTTGAATGTATAATTATAGAATCTTCATTATCTTTTTCTTCTTGTTTTTTATTTTCCATCTCAGATATAACTCTCTCTGGCATACCTTTTAAATCTTCTGCTAAATCCATACCAATTTTATATTTTAATAACTCTCTTAAAAACTCACTATCTTTATAAATATTTCCGTTCTCTAACACCTTTCAAAAAAAGTGACATATACTTTTCTTGTTTTTCTTGTGGTAATTTTTGTATTCCTTCTAAATATAAATTATCTATATATTCATAATCTGGATCACAACGACCATGTCCATTAAGTTCTTCAATTTTTATTTGCATAAGTTCTTCAATTATCTCATCAAATATAATTACTGTATTGTCATATATATCTGAAAATTCATCTTCAGATATATTACAAATAGTTTTTCTTTTTCCATTTTTATTTTCATTAAAAATAGAAAAAACATTTTCTGATCTTACTTTAAAGACTCTTATTTTATTATCAAAGTGTTTTATAATCTCTATGTCTTTACTAGATTTTCTTTCTAATATTCTGTTAATTGCATAAATTAAATCATCTTGATCAATATTATTTCCTATTATTTTATCAAAATCGAACTGTTCTTCACCAATTTGTGGAATTTCAGACCATACATTCATCATTCCATTCATTGCTTTTTTTATTTCTTCTTTATATGACATAAACCCACTTCCTCTCAACAAAATATATATCCATTATACCATATTTTTACATTTTGTTCAAATTTCCTCGTGGCTCTAGTCTTAAATTCTATTTTTTCATTATATCCATACTATCTAAAACAATAGTAACTGGTCCATCATTTACTAAACTTACTTTCATATCAGCTTGAAAAACTCCTGTTTGAACCTCTACTCTTTCTTTGCTTTTTTTCACTATATATTCATATAATTCATTAGCATAATCTGGTTTTGCTGCATTTAAAAAATCAGGTCTGTTTCCACTTTTACAATTTGCATATAAAGTAAATTGTGAAACTAAAAGTAATTTTCCATTAACATCTTTTAATGCTAAATTCATTTTTCCATTATTATCTTCAAAAACTCTTAAATTTAATAATTTGTTAACCATAAAATCTGCTATTTCTTTTGTATCATCGTGTGTTATTCCTATTAAAACTAAAAATCCATTTTCAATTTGTCCTGTTATTTTATTATCAACTTTTACACTTGCTTCTTTTACTCTTTGTATTACAAATCGCATATATATCCCTCCATTTTTAATTATTTTACTATACCTTAACTTCTTTTGTAAAGTTTAATAATATTTTAATATTAAATGGATATAATTTTTAACATATAAAAAGGAGGTATATTAATGAAAAATAAAATTTTAACTTTTATAATTGGTCTTTTAGTAGGTGCAATACTTTCAACAACTGGTTTTTTAATTTATGAAAAAAACAACCAAAATAGTAACAACACTATTCCACAAATGCAAATTATGAACCCAAATGGTGATTCTAACACACCACCAAGTATGCCATCAAATGGAGAAAACCCAAATTCTAATAATATGAATTCTAATAATACTCCACCAGAAAAGCCTGATGAAAACTCTACTAATGTAACTAATACTTCTATGCAAAAGCCAGATTCAGCAGAAACAAATACTCCACCAGAAAAGCCATCTAATAATACAAACTCATTATAATTGGAGGTGTTTATATTGAAAAAAGAAACTATTATCCAAACAATAATAATTATTATTTTAACTGCATTATTAGTATTTCTTTTATTCCAAATACCTAGTTTTAAAAATAATAATTCTAACAATGCAAATTCAGATATGAATAATTCCTTTAAGCCAAATGAAATGAATGTAAATTCTAATATTTCGTATTCTGGTGCTACAGAAATTAACGAAAATAAAGAAATTACTAGTGGTGAATATTCTTCAGAAACAGCAAATGAAAATGCTATTTTAGTTAATGGCAATATTGAAACAACTCTTTCAAATATTTCAGTAAATAAAACAGGCGATTCAGATGGAGGAGATACTACATCTTTTTACGGAATTAATTCTGCCATTCTTGCCAAGAGTGGAGCAACTCTAGCTATAAAAGATTCAACCATTATAACTAATGCTACTGGTGCAAACGGAACTTTCTCTTATGGTGGAAGTGCAACAACAAATAACTCTTCATCAGATGGTACTACTATAAATATTTATAATTCTAAAATTACTACAAGTAAAGATAATTCTGGTGGAATTATGACTACTGGTGGTGGAACAACAAATGCATATAATTTAACAATAAATACTGCAGGAACATCTTCTGCAGCCATTAGAACAGATCGTGGTGGTGGAACAGTAACTGTAGATGGAGGAACATATACAACTACTGGTATTGGTTCTCCTGCAATTTATTCTACAGCAGATATTACTGTTAAAAATTCAACATTAATGTCAAAAGCATCTGAAGGAATAATTATTGAAGGTGCGAATTCAGTTAAATTAGATAATTGTAATTTAACTGATACAAACAACAAATTAAATGGCCAATCTACAACTTATAAAAATATTTTCTTATATCAATCAGTTTCTGGTGATGCAGCTGAGGGAAATGCAATTTTTGAATCAAGCAATAGTAATTTTACAACAAATAAAGGTGACTCTTTTTATATTACAAATACAACTGCAACTATTAATTTAACTAATAATACTATTACAAATACAGATTCTACAGGTAATTTTTTAAGAGCACAAAAAGATTCTTGGGGAAACTCTGGATCAAATGGTGGAAATGTAACTCTTAATTTAACAAATCAAAAAATTGATGGAAATATTGTTATTGATTCACTTTCTGTCTTAAATATGAGTATAAAAACTGGATCAAGTTATAAAGGTAAAATTAATACAGATAATACAGCAAAATCAATCAGTATAAATTTAGACAAAAATTCAACAATTACATTAACAGGAGATAGTTATATAAGCAGTTTAACTGATGAAGATACTTCATTTTCAAATATAAATCTTAATGGCTATAAACTATATGTAAATGGAGTTGCTTTAAATAAATAATAAATTTATTAAAACAAAAAAACACTAGTAAACTAGTGTTTTTTTGTTTTAATCATCATTTTTTCTACAAATTGAATTAATCAAACAAGTTATTAAAGCAATTATTTGAACTAACATTAATATAAAAAATAATGCAGATAATCCCACAAAAATTGTTGCAGCTATTGAAACTACTGTTACTCCTATAATTGTTGATATCGTTGTTGCTAAAAATGTTCCTATTATACCAATAAGTAGGCATTTTCCATATTTGCATATACATCTTTTAAATGGATTACATTCTCTACCAAATATACCTACTATTATTGTTCCTAATAGTATTGCCATTCCAACAATTGACATGCCAAATGCAATTCTTATAAAGTTTAGAGTAATAGGAATTAATCCTAAATAAAATAATGTTCCAACTGCTACTCCTAATATTATGCTAGCAATTACAACCCATATATTGCACATACATGGGCATTTACCTCCATTGCATTTCATAAGTTTCACCACATTTTCTATTAATTTATATATAGTAAATCTATATACTATATTATATTAATAGTTTTATAAATTTGTTAATATTATTTTTTTATACAATCTTTACAATATGGACAATTTGCACATTCATTATTATCATTTTTTATATATGCAAAAACTATGCCTCCAACGCCAAGTAAAATTAATCCCAACGCAATTACATTTGTAAAATTAAAAGTGCCTTTTTCTATTTTACTTCCTATTTGGTATACTATAGCTGACAACACCCATGCAAGTATTGTTTGAAAAGCTATTGCTTTTATTGTTTTTTTATTTCCGCCTAGTTCTCTTCTCATTGCACTTATTGCTCCAAAACATGGCGCACTAAACAAATTAAATACCATAAAAGCATATGCTGATGCTGCCGTAAAGAAACTAAATACTCCACCATCCAAAAACATTTGACTACCATCTACACCTTCTGACAATTCTCCAATTACAGCCATTGATGATATTACCTGTTCTTTTGCAACTAAGCCTTGTATTGCTGAAACTGTTGCTTCCCAACTATTGGTTCCAAGTATAGGATAAAATACCCATGATATTTTCTTACCTATTGTTGCTAAAATACTGTTTTCTATATTTACACCATACTCTAACTTGATTGAAAATGAAAGTAAAAACCAAATAATAATTGAACATATTAAAATAATACTACCTGCTCTTTTTATAAATTCAATAATTTTATCCCAAACATCTTTAGCTATATATTTTATACTAGGCATTTTATATTCTGGTAATTCCGAAATATATGTACTAGAAGTATTTTTAAATACAAATTTTTTCATTATTATTGCACTAAAAATAATTATAGCTATTGCAAAAAAATATAAAGAAGCAGAAGCTAGTCCCGAATTACTTTTGAAAAAATACCCTGAAAATAAAGCAATTATAGGTAATTTTGCACTACATGGTATAAATGGTGTAAGGATTGTTGTCATTTTTCGTTCATCTTCATTTTCAATTATTCTAGATCCCATTATTCCTGGTACACTGCATCCAGAACCTACTATAAATGGAATTAAACTTTTTCCACTTAAGCCAATTTTCCTAAATGTTTTATCTAACAATAATGCAATTCTTGACATATATCCTGTTGTTTCTAGAATTGCGATACATAAAAATAAAATTATAAGTTGGGGAATAAATCCTAATACTGCGCCTACTCCGGCAATTATTCCTTCAACTATTAAACTAATTACCCAATTTGAAGCTCCTAATGTATTTAAAATATTTCCTACATCCCTTCCCATAATATCAATTTTTTCACTGATCCAATCTACTGTAAAACTACCAATTACTCCAACTGATAAATAATAAACCAAAAACATAATTATAACGAAAATAGGAAAAGCAATCCATTTATTTAATAATATTTTATCTAATTTATCAGAAACTGTTTCTGGCATTTCTTTTTTCTTTATACAAATTTTTTTAACCTTTTCAATATATGCATATCTTTCTGTTGCAATTATTTCCTCTAAATCAGTATCATATTCACTTTCTATTTCTTTTATAACATTCTTTAACTCTTGTGTAGTATATTTTTTAAATCCTTTATCATTTTCTAAAACTTTTACTGCTATAAATCTTTTATTATTTAATTTCGATATTTTTTCTTCCATTTGTATAATTCCAGTTTCAATTTTAGAATCAAAAATATGATTTTTTTTAGTTTCAAAATTTTCTTCTAATGCTTTAATAAGTTCATCCATTCCAGTTTCTTTTAAAGCAGATATTTTAACTACTCTTGTTTTTAATTGTTTTTCCAGTTTTTCTATATCAATACTTAATCCTTTTTTTTCAAGCATATCAGCCATATTTAAAGCTACTATTACTTTACAATCCAACTCTAATAACTGTGTTGTTAAATATAAACTTCTTTCTAAAAACGTAGCATCCACAATATTTATTATTACATCTGGTTTTTCATTAAATATATAATTTCGTGAAGCCTCTTCCTCTGCTGTATATGGACTTAAAGAATATATTCCTGGTAAATCAGTTATCTCATTACTTGTCCCTTTTATTTTTCCAACCTTTTTTTCTATTGTAACACCTGGCCAGTTACCTATTTTTGCATTCATCCCTGTTAAATAATTAAAAAGTGTTGTTTTTCCACTATTTTGATTACCAACTAATCCTACCTTCACTCCATTACCTCCACTTCTATTTGCTCTAAATCTGCTTTTCTAATACATAATTCGTAATCTCGTAATTCTATATCAATTGGATCTCCCATTGGTGCTATTTTTTTTATTTTTATTTGTACACCTCTTGTTATTCCCATATCTAACAAATGTCTTTTTATTTGTCTATTTTCTATATTTATTTTTATTACTTTAGCACTTTGTCCTACTTTTAATTCCGATAATTTACATGTTTTACTTTTATTTTTCATAATTCACTTCCCTTATATTACATGAAATTTATTTCTTATTTATTATATTGTTACATAATATAAATTTCAATAACAATTACATATATTTTAATTATATTAAACTCATACACATATATGCTATTTTTTATTAAGTTTGATTTTGAAACATAATCATTTTACATAATTTGATTTTGGGGATTAAAAATGATATAATGTTTATATATGTTTTTATAACCTATATTAATTTTGAGAGGTGATTTATATGATAAGAAAAAGATTTTTTATATTAACACTAGCTCTATTAATAGGATTTTTATCCTACACTGGAATTGTAAAAGCAGCAGATGAAGAAGTTACAGACAGAGATATGGCTATTGCATCAGCAATGTCATATGTTCCATTACAAAAAAACAAAACAATGGCACAATGTTTTGACATTGCAGATATACAAGTAATAAGTAAAATCGTAAATTTTGTTAACAGTAAATTTAATCTTCACGATTATGCTACAGTTCATGAATTAGATGAATGGATTGTTGATGATTATAACGGAGGATTAAAAGTATTTACTCAAAATGGTTTTACGGCTTTTAGATTAATAAATGGAAATAATGTTATGATTGTTATAAGAGGATCCAACTCACCAGTAGATGCATTTGAAGACATTAAATATGGATTAAATAATTTTACAAAACAAGAAAAATATGTAAAACAATATGTGGAATCAACACTTGAAAAATACTCTAAAAAAGATGGTAATTATAATTTTTATGTAACAGGACATTCTTTAGGTGGATATTTAGCTCAAATTGCAGGAGCAACAATGGAAGATAAAATTACTTCAAATGAATCTTATAGTAACTTATCTTTAAAGAAAGTAGTAGATTTTAATGGTATTGGAATTAATTTCTTTACAGCTTTTGGAGAAAAATACAATTATGGTAACCATGCTCAAGCTATTTCTACTTTAAAAAAATTAGGTAATGAAGGTAGATTAATTGAATACTATATTTATGGTGACTTAGTTAGCGCTCTAGGAGTACATTATGGTGAAATGAGAATGTTAACACCATCTATAGATTCAATTACATATCATAGATCAGTTTACGCAGTATTAGGAAAATTTGGTAAAAATATCGTTTCACTTGCAGAAAAAAATACTTTTTTAAATGCATTTAAAACAAATTTAACAAATGCTCAGAACTTTTATCAAACACAAAATATAGCTGCTTATTTAAACTTAACACATGAAGCAGATACATTTGTAACTATTGATTTAGATACATCAAATCAACAACCAAGTGTAAGAATTATTGAAAATAAAAATGTTTTATCTTCACATACAACTACAAATAAAAATGTTATTCAAGCAACTAAAAATATAACATTGAAAGCATTAACATCTTATGCAAGTGCTAAAAAATATGAATGGTATGTAAGTACTGATAAAACAAATTGGACTTTAATTAAAACATCCGATTTATATAATGTTTCAAATGGTGAAATAGTAACAAACACTTTGGATATTGATATTAATACTATTCCAACAGATTCAAGTAAATATTATATGGTAAAATCATATTATGATGATAACTATTTATCAAGCAAATATAACTATAACACTACTAAACGTCAATATGAATATGTTGAAAATGGAAATTCAAAAGATGCAGAATATGAACCTATATCTTGCGTAATAGAAGTAAAACATAAAAAATCAGCAGTTACAACTATTAAAACAAAAATTCAAAGTAAATTATCTAAATTATTTAAAAAATAAAAAAATATGGTGGTTTTTAACCACCATATTTTTATTTTAAAAATCCATTTATTATTTCTTCCTCTGCTTCTTTTTCTGTTAATCCCAATGTCATTAATTTTATTAATTGCTCTCCTGCAATTTTCCCTATAGCAGCTTCATGAATTAAATTTGCGTTCACATCATTTGCAATAATTTTAGGAGTCGCAATTACTTTTGCATCGTCTTTTATAATAGCATCACATTCACTATGTGCAAAACAATTTGAATTTCCATATATTTTAGAAACAAATTCCTGCTCAGAATTTTCTGTTGCAACAGATCTAGATGTTACATGTGTACTAGAATTATTTCCATTTAATTTAACATTAAATATTGTTTTTGCAATTTGTGTGCCAGCTGTCATTATTTTCTCTGTAACAATAAAACTTGCCCCTTCATCTAATTTTCCTTTTGTTTCTCTTATTGTAGAATCAACTCCTTTAATTTGATATGATTCTATTTCTAATGAACTATTTTTCTTTAAATAAACTTCTGTTACTGGATTTAAAACTTTTTTTCCTGTTCCTTTTCCTTCACCATAATGTTTCTCAATATATTTAACTTTTGAACCTTTTTCTAAAAAGAATCTATGAATTCCATCATGCTCTGAATCTTTATGATGATCATTATGAATTCCACATCCAGCAATAATTACTACATTTGCATTTTTTCCAATATAAAAGTCATTGTATACTACATCATTTAATCCACTTTCTGTTAAAATAACAGGTATGTGTAAAAATTCAAATTTTGTATTTTCTTTTACATATATATCAATTCCTGGCTTATCTGTTTTTGTTATTATTTTTATATTTTCAGTCTCATTTTTTTCAATTGCTTTACCGTTTTTTCTTATGTTATATGCTCCACTTTTTAAATCTTCAATATTTGATATCTCATTTAAAAGGTTTTCGTCTATATTATTAACACTATTTTTCATTTTACCCTCTCTTTATTTGACAGCATTCTGTTTTTATTTGCATACTATTAATTATTTCCTTGCTGTCTCCAATTTTTGATATTTTTCCATTTTCCATTAATATTACTTTGTCCGCAATATTTAATATTCTTTCTTGATGAGATATTATTAATGTTGTACCTTTTATTATATTTCTCATTTCCTCAAAAATTTCTATTAAATTACTAAAACTCCATAAATCAATTCCTGCTTCAGGTTCATCAAATATTGTTAATTTTTTTCCTCTTACAGCCACAGTTGCAATTTCTATTCTTTTTAATTCTCCTCCAGATAATGATCCATTAACCTCTCTATCAACATATTCTTTTGCACATAATCCAACTTTAGATAATATTTTACATGCCTCTACCTTTGTTATATCCTTTTTGGCAGCAATTTTAAGAATATCATAAACAGTTATTCCCTTAAATTTTACAGGTTGCTGAAAAGCAAAACTCATTCCTAAATTTGCTCTTTCATTAATTGATAAATTGGTTATATTTTTTCCATTAAAAATAATTTTTCCACTATCTGGCTTTTCAATTCCCATTATTATTTTTACAAGTGTAGATTTTCCTGAACCATTAGGACCAGTTATTGCAATAAATTCATTTGACTCAACTTTTAAATTTACACCATCAAGTATTTTCTTATTATCTCTTTCAAAACATATATCTTTTAATTCTAGCATTTTTTCTCCTCTAATTTATTTAGTAATAATTACACTTTTAAATTTTATTACATATTTTACTTTATGTCAATCACATTAACTTTTTATATAATAATTTTTACATAAATTTTTTGACTGCAATTATTGTTGAAATACTAATTAGTTCAAGAGCAATACCTAAAATTAATAATCCTTCATTAGTATCTATACCAGTTTTAATTGCTAATATAAATTCTGCATAATCCTCATTATCTTCTTTTATTGCATCATCAAATCCTGCATCATTTTTCATATTGCTTATTTTAATAACATTCTTTACTGTTCCAAAAGCATTTGAATCTTTATTCCAGGTTAGAGTTATTTCATATTCCTTTGATTCTCCTGGATTTAATATTTCTGTACTTAACTTAACCTGTTGACCGTCAATTTCCCATACCTTATTTAAATTTGCTTCTACACTAAACCCTTCTGGTATATTTTCTATTACATCTGTTGAGCCAGCAATTTCTCCAGTATTCTTTACTATTATTTTATATACTAAATTTATATCTGTTTGATTTATTTCTTTTTTATCAATTTCAACTTTTCCTAAATCAGTTATATTTACTGTTGAAATACCGTTAATTGTATAACTTGTTAATTTTTTATATACAGCTAAATTAAATTGTAATTTTTCATAATAATAAATAACTTTTTTGGTTTCAGCATTATATTTTCCTTCAACATCTCCAACTACTTCTACTAATTTATAATATGGAATTGTTTTTTCTTGTGTTTTATATTCTGTTCCAACATATTCAGTAGATGTTAATGAATCAATTAAATCTTTTTCTGTTCCCTTTTCTTTATATTCTACTATTAAATTTCCTTTTCTTTTTCTGTAATAGTAATTAACAATTTGATCATTTAATGAAAATTTACCATTTTTATTACTTGGCTCTGTTACTAATTCATAATTTTTTAATACTTCTTCATTTGCACTTGTTTCATAATTCAATCCAATTTCCCCTGTTTTTTCTTCACTTGTTGCTAATTTTTCTTCTGTTCCTTCTAAATAGTGGTTTACTATTACTTTTCCAGCATCAAGATTTACTTTTACTTTACTTATAGCCTCAACTTTTTCTGAAGCCTTTCCAGTTGTATTTAACACAATTTTTCCAGTTGCCTTATTTTCTATTTCCAAATTTTCTTGATTTGTTGGATAGTTTACATATACTAATTTTACTGTTTTTTGAATATTTATTTCTTTAGTTTTATTTTCATTAAATGTATTTATTCCTTCTATATTTTCCATCCATTTAATTGTTTTAGTTTCTTCATTATATGTTCCACCATTTAAATTACTTTTGCTTGAATCAATATTATATGGCAATACATCCTCTATTGTTGCAGTTGCAGTTCCAATATAATTATTTATTGATGCGGTATAGTTTATATTGTATTCTATTTCATCTCCATCTTTTTTTATTTCTTCTTTATTTGCAACTTTAGTTATAGAATTTATTAATGTTTCATTTGTTACTTTAAATGTATTAGTTATTTCATTATTATTTATTGATTTTTCATAAAACATTAAATCTCCACTATTAACTTCTTCTTCATCAACAGTATAATTTACTATATTTCCATTTTCTTCATCATATTTTGCTAATTGTGTAAATATACATTTCCAATTTTCATCTGCTTTTACTAATTGTTTTTGTACTACTTTTTCTCCATTTTTCACTATTAAATAAATTGAAGCCGGCCTTTTTTTATATTGATCTTCATTATCATTCCATTTTTTTATTACTTCTAAACTAATTTTTTCGTTTGGTACTTTAAATGTATTTTTTATTGTATATCCACTTTCTATACTTCCTGTTGTTTCTGTAATTGAGTAAAATTCCAAATCTCCTTCTGTTTTTTCCTTTTCAGCTACTGTATATCCTATTATATCTCCTTTGTCATTATATTTTGGTAAATCTGTAAAAGTATATACCCATAAATTATCATTACCTTCTGCCTTATTGGTTGTATTAATTTCTTTTTCTGTTACAACGGTAGCTCCATTCATTATTTGAATTATTACACTATCTGGTCTTTTACTATTTTTATTATTTTGATCATTCCATTCTTTATTTACTGTTAAATTAATTTTTTCATTTGGTACTTCAAAAGTATTTTCTATTGTATATCCAGTATTATCTCCTATTATTGTTTTTTTGTATAATACATTATTCCATTGTTCTTCTATTGTATAATTAATTAAATTTCCATCCTTATCATACTTTTCAACATTAGTAAATACATAATACCATTGATTTGAATTCTCTAATTTTTTATTTAAATCATTTAATATTTGCATTCCAACTTGGGTAGTTCCATTCATTAATTTTACTGTTATATTTTCTGGTCTTTTATTATTTAAATTATCATTATCATTCCATATTTTAGTTACCGGTATATTAATTTTTTCAATAAATAAACCTGCATTTACATTTTCTACTTTTACAGTTGAATTTATATCCAATTCTGATATTATATCCGTTTCTTTTTCATTATTAATTTTACTATTTATTAATGTATCTTCTCCAACTCCTTTAGTTGTTGCAAAATAATAATTATTTGTATTAACTTTTACTTTATATTTTCCTTTTTTTAAATTGTCAAATTTGTAACTGCCATCTGATGCAGTCTTAGTTGTTGATACAATATTATCCTTATCATCTAATAAAATTATTTCAATTTCATTTAGTAATTTTTCTGTTTCATCCATTAATCCGTTTTTATTTTCATCTAACCATATTTTTCCACCTAAGCTTCTATTTACAACAGAAGCTTTTACATTTGTTGATTTTAAATTACTTATTAGCTCTTTTGCATTATTTACATATATATCTCCACTTTTATTGCCATTTGTTTGCAAATAAACATCTATTGCTATTTGAGAATTTTCATTTAAATTTCCTGTTACTAAAAAAGCTTTTTCATTATCCTTTATATTTGATAAATTACTTACCTTTGTCCAAATTTTATCTTCATCTATATTATATCCTATACTACTATTGGTTCTTACATCTTCATTGTTAGTTACGTATATTTCTACATTATTTCCTCCTGAAACTTCTAAATGATCCAATGTGTAACTTCCGTTAAATGATGTTCCTTTATTATCACCATTATATGGCAATATATCTAATACTTTAAAATTTGTTTGTGTATTTGAAGTATTATTTGCAAATACAACTTTATAATGAACTATTTCATTAGTATTTATTACAGGATTATTTACAATTTTATATATTCTTTCACCACCAATTATTACTGTTTGTACTGAATATGGTATTATATTTGAATTTGAATAATATTCTTTACAAATTGCTTTTGCTTTTGTAACATATTCTGTTCCAATTGCGGATTCTTCATCTATATGCGCTTTATATATTATTGGCTCTATTTTAACATTTGCTGTACAATTTTTTATATCCCAAACTAGCGTAGTCTCTCCTGTTTCTTCATTTATTGATATATTTGGTTCACCTATAGAAGAACTTCCTTCTATATATGTTAATCCTTTTGGTAAAACATCTTCTACTGTAACTGTTACACCTGTTATAATATCTGCATTAACTGAAGTATCTTGAGTTATTGTTGGAGATAATTTATATGTAACTTCATATTCATTATTTGATAAATTATACAATGTTTTAGGATTATTTTCTATTGTTAAATCAGTTACCGTCTTTTCTAATAATGTTTTTGCCCCTACTATTAATACAGATTGCCCATAAGTCCACTGATTATGTGTCATAATCAAACTTCCATATTCATCATATTGAGATTTTATATATTTTTCATTTTTAAATGTTGCTGTTATTGTTACATCCTTTGGATATAATACAGCTGATTCTGAAATTGTATGATTCTCTTCTATATAATTAGCTACTGTATAAATATTTCTATCAAAGTCACTTCTCCAGAAAAAATCATCCTGAGACACTACATAAACTTTTCCTATTTTTGCATTATCTCTTACTTTAAATTTTAATTTTATATATTGCATAGAACTATTCGTTGGTGTTTGCAAAATTCCATCTTTGGATTCAAAATATACCCCTACACATAAACTAGTTTTTGGAATATCCTCTTTGTTTTGAAACACTTTTAAATCTTCTATGTTTGTATCTCTCAATTCATCATCACTAATCCAATTTGTTCCATCTTTTTTTGTTACATACCACATATTCCATGTCATTGTATTTGGTGTTGAATAAAACTTTTCTGTTTCACTATAATCTAATAATTCAAAACCTTCTGCATCAAATTTAATTAATTTATTAACTTCTCTTAATGCTGCTTCATCATCATTTGCTGTGTTTTGTCCTATATAAAAATTACCATAAAAAATTTGATTGTTTATTACTTTAGCATCACTTCCTCCAAACTCACTTGCTAAATTTTTATTATTTGTTCTCAATAAATTAATATAATGACTATAGTTTCCATATGTTTTCATATAATAAGAACACTTAAAAAAATCATCTGTATATGTTTGTTGTTCTATTTCATTATTATTAATAGAAAGTTTAGTTACATCTGCACTCTCTATAGGATTTTCCTTTCCTCCACCGTCGCTTACATTAACATAGTATATTCCTTCTTCAGTTGGTTCTGGAACAAACAACTGTAAATAACCAACAGCTATACAACCAACATTTGCTATTCTTTCATCATAATAGCTATTAATCTTCGTAGGAAATATACCATTGGTTTTATAATTTGAAAACGAAATTTTTATGTTTTTTCCTGCCTCTTCTTGTGTCATTTTTACATTTCCAGAATCATATGCTGCATTTAATTCACTATTAGTATAGCTAATTTTTCCTGCTGGTACATATCTATCCCTTAATGTATTTATAGACCCAAAACTAAACTGACGATCTTTAATTTCTCCAGTACTTTCCCAATTTATACTATAATTCCAAAGAACTGGTTTTATATCTACTTTTGTTTCATCTTTAGTTACATAACAATCTAAATCAACACTTATTTCTCCTACAGGCATTTCAATACCTTTCATCCCCTTCTTTTTGCCATCATATGTTAAGGTATTTTGTAAATCCACTTCTACAGACATCCCATAAATCCTACCCAATTTTGCATTTTCATCTTCACTTGTTGTTGACTTTCCAGTATTAAAATTTAAATAAACCCTTTTTCCTAAATCTGTTCCTGTTGAATGTAAATATACATTATATTTTTGAGCTGCACTTACAATTATCTTTCCATTATTCTCTATATCCGTACCTGTAATTTTTATATCTTCCTCTTTATTACCATTCATCCAAACTTTTACCTCTGGCAATGGTATTTCACTTTCATTTTGAGCACCTAATACCTTTACACATAATGGTAAGTCTTTTATTTTAGCTGAATTTAATTCAGTTGCTGAATCTCTTTTTATAATTGCAACTATTGTCTTCTTATCTGTACTTACTTGTCCCCAAAAACTGGTTGCCCAAGACATTGAATCAATATCCCAATAATAATCTCCATCTTCTAAAGTTGCTGTTATAAACACATATCCACCTTTTAGTTGCTCTCCTACTAATTCTGGATGTTCAATTGTATTTGCTGTTAAAGAAATCTCAAGATTATATGTTACTGTATCAAAACTTCTAACAATGCCGTTGTTATTTGCAGAATCATTACCTGCATTATTATCTGAATCCCATGGAGCTGTTCCGTCAATAATATTAGTTATTTTTGATTCACTAACAATTGCATAGTCATCTTTAATATTGCCATTTTCTTCTAATTTTGGCCATACAACATCTTCTATTGAATCAAATGCATTAGCACCTAAACTAACTTTTGATATTTGTGCATTCTCCATTTCAACTTCATCCAACTCAATTACCTTTTTAATTACTTTTTGATATTTATCGTTATTACCCGTTTTTATAAATACGAAAATGTTTAACAAAATTATAATCAAAAATAACACAATTAAACTTATAACTTTTTTACCGGTTTTATTATTATTCACCATACTACAAATTCTCCAATTTTTTATATAATATTCCTATATGTATTATATTATTTTATATAATATAATGTAAACGTTAATATTTACCAATATTTCCAACTCTTTACGGAATTGTTTTGCAATGCAAATATTACTTTTTTATGTCTTTTTTGCTTAAATATTACAATTTTTTATAAAAATAAAAAGTAGTACTCTAAAGTACTACTTTCCCTAGTTTTTGATAATATATTATTTTTATTTTTTATTTTCAATTGGTAAAAATAATTTACATTTACATATTCCCTTATTAATAAATTCATCACATGGACATAATGTTGTATCATCAGAATTAAATCTACAAGGACAGTGACCTTCTTTTCTATTAATTCCTTCAACTATCGTTTTTACATATTTTTTATCCGGATTTAACATATAACCTTTCATTTTATCACCCTTACATATATTCTGCCATTTTACTTACAATTGTATTTTCATCAACATATCCCTCAATTTTATCTACAACATTACCATTTTTAAATACTAACATCGTAGGTACTACATCTATTTCATATTTTGCAGCAAGATTTGGTTCCTTATCTATATCAATTTTAACAATATTAAACTCACCTCTGCTTGTAGAAATTTTTTCCAAAACTGGTGTAAGCATTTTACATGGACCACACCATGTTGCAAAAAAATCAACTAATATTGTTTTTTCAGATTTAACAACCTTCTCATTAAATTCTTTATTATTTATTTCAATCATATTTTATCTCCTTATATTTATTTTTTTTATTATATCATTATTATTATATTTATAAAAGTATTTTTTATTCTTTTTATATCTTTTATACATTCATATTATATCTTTTATACATTCATATGCATGTTGAAAAACTGCATTTTTTATGATATTATACTAAAATAAAGGATAAAATTATGTTAGAAAAATTAAACTCTTGTACTATTTGTCCTCATCAATGTAGAATAAATAGAAACTTAAATCAAAAAGGTAGATGTAAATGTGATAGTTCTATTAAAATAGGACTTTCTTATTTGCACCATTTTGAAGAACCTTGTATTAGTGGTAAACGGCGGTTCAGGAACAATATTTTTTTCAAATTGTAATTTAAATTGTATTTATTGCCAAAATTACGAAATTAGTCAACTTGGAAATGGAAAAGAAATTTCTATACAAGAATTAGCCAATATTTTTCTTGAGCAGCAAAAAAATGGTGCAGAAAATATAAATTTAGTAACACCTACAATGTACGTATATCAAATAATTGAAGCCATAAAAATTGCCAAAAATGCTGGATTAACTATACCAATTATTTATAATACAAATTCATACGAAAACATAGAAACAATAAAATTATTAAAAGGTTATATTGATGTTTATTTACCAGATTTTAAATATTTTGATAATGAGCTTGGAGAAAAATATTCAAATATAAAAAATTATTTTGATATTGCTTCTAAATCAATTTATGAAATGTATTTACAAGTTGGACTACCACAATTTAATGAAAATGGAATTATTACAAAAGGAGTTATAATTAGACACCTAGTTTTACCAAATCATATACAAAATACAAAAAACATTTTAAAATGGATTAAAGAAAATTTACCGTCAAAAACCTATATAAGCGTAATGGCACAATACTTTCCAACATATAAAGCTAAAGACAACTATTTGCTTAATAGAAAATTAACCCAAGAAGAATATGATGAAGTTCTTAATTTTTTATATTCATTAGGTTTAGAAAATGGATATTTTCAAGAATTAGGAACACACGAAGAAGAATATGTTCCAAATTTTAATTTAAAATAAATATAATTAATTGAGAAAATTAAATGTCAATGATATAATTTTTACGTAAGGAGATGATTTTATGGCATTAAATATTGTACTTGTAGAACCAGAAATACCTCAAAACACTGGAAATATTGCAAGAACTTGTGCAGCCATTGGAGCTAAATTACATTTAGTAAAGCCATTAGGATTCGAAATTTCAGATAAATATGTAAAAAGAGCTGGATTAGATTACTGGGATAAATTAGATATAGAGGAACACGAATCGCTTAATGATTTTTTAAACAAATATAATCCACAAAATAATATGTTTTTCGTTACTACTAAAGGGCAACATTGTTATTCCGAAATTGAATATTCAAATTTGGATAATGTTTTTCTTCTTTTTGGTAAAGAAACGAAAGGATTACCGGAAGATCTTTTACAAAGCAATTTAGAAAAATCAATTAGAATTCCAATGAGAGAAACTTTGCGATCTTTAAATTTGTCTAACTCTGTTGCAATTGTTGCATACGAAGTTTTAAGACAACAAAATTTTTCAAATTTGCAAGAAATTAGTACATATTTTAATTAAAAAATTATAAAATTTATTAATAATAGAAAGGAGATTTTTATGTCAGAAATATTTTCTACGTTTTGGTTTGAATCTATAGTTAAATTACTTTTAGGATTTATTTTAGCTGGTATTATAGGTGCTGAAAGAGAATCAGTTAATAAACCAGCTGGATTTAAAACTCATTCTTTAATAGGAATTAGTTCAGTTCTTGTAATGCTTTGTGGTGAATATGTTAGAAAATTAAACGGCGATATCGACCCAACAAGAATTCCAGCTCAATTATTGTCTGGGATTGGATTTATAGGCGCTGGAACCATTTTAAGAGACGGTTTTAATGTAAAAGGATTAACTACTGCCGCTAGTTTACTATCTGTTACTTGTATTGGCTTGTGCATAGGTGCTGGTTTTTATTTAGCAGGAGTATTTGCAACAATTATAGTTTATATTGTTCTTGCATATTCTCATAATTTATTTAGCACAGCTGAACATTATTCTAATTTAACAATAAATTTAAAAATAGAAAACTTTAATACAGCATTATCAAGCATTCAAGAAATTTTAGATTCCTATAAAATTGAAATTAAAAAAATTAAAAATTCACAAAAAGATCCAGAACTTGCAAAAGATTTACAATTAACTTTTAGATATCATAAAAATATTAATATAAATGAAGTTTTAACAAAAATTTCTTTATTAAATGATGTTACTGATTTAGAAGAAGATTAAATAATATTTTGTATATGGTTAATTTTATATTTTTTATCGTGTATATACACTTCAATAACATCAAATCTTATAAATTCATTATATAAATTATTAATATAAATATAATATTTGGCTGAATTAAAAATATGTTTTTGTTTAATTTCATTTACGGCTTCAGATGGTAACCCATACATAGTATTTGTTCTAGTTTTCACTTCAACAAATACTATTTCTTTTTTATCTAAAGCAACTATATCAATTTCTCCCTGTTTACAAACAAAATTTTTTTCTAATATTTTATATTTATTATTTTCTAAAAATTCCGAAGCTAATTTTTCTCCAAAATTTCCTAACTCTTTTTTTACATACATTTATTATTCCTTTCTATACATATTTCCAGGTAAAGCTTTTATTAACCCATCTAGTTCCATCATTGTTAATAATTGAAAGACTTCTGTACTTGGCAAAATAGATTTTCTAACAATCTCATTTATATTAACAGGCATATATGTTAATAATTTATATACAGGTTTATATTCATCTTTTATATATTTTTGATTTATTTGAGTTTTACTTGTTTCTTCTATATTAAATTTTTTTAATATTTCATTTATATCAATTAATATTTTTGCACCATTTGCAATTAATTTATTTGTACCAACTCCATTTTTTACACCTAAATTACTAGGTACACAATATACTTCTTTATTTTGTTCTTTTGCATATCTTGCAGTAATAGTACTTCCACTTCTATATTTTGCTTCTACAACTATTGTTAACTTACTTAATCCTGCAATAATCCTATTTCTTTTAGGAAAATTTTTTGTTTCAGCTTCTTTATTAGGTTCATGTTCACTTACAATTAATCCACCATTATTAATAATTTTTTTATATAATTCTATATTTTCTTTAGGAAAAATATTGTTTATTCCACCACCTAAAACTGCAATTGTTTTTCCTATTTCATTTATTGAACCTAAATGAGCAGCACTATCTATTCCGTAATGCTAGTCCACTTACAATACAAATATTATTTTTAGCTATTTTTTTTGCAATTAAATTTGCATATTTATATCCATACTCTGTGCAATCTCTCGAACCTACAATTGCAATCGAAGGCTTTTTTAATAAATCTATATTTCCCTCTAAATATAATATTTTAGGTCTATTTTTTATTGCACCCAATCCATTTGGATATGTTTTATCATTCTCATTCAATGATATTATATTTTTCATTTTAATTACTCCAATATTTTTTATCTAAACTTCTGTATAAAATAGCCTCTGCAACATGCTTTTTTTCTATATTTTCTTGTTTCTCCAAATCAGCAATAGTTCTTGCTACCTTTAGAATTCTTCCATAAGCTCTTGCACTTAATCCCAATTTTTCAAATGCTGTTTTTAATATTAGTTTGCTTTCATCATCCAATTTACAATATTTTTCTATTAATTTTGGAGTTAATTCTGAGTTTGAAAAAATCTTTTCATTTTTATATCTATTTAATTGTATTATTCTTGCCTCATTTACTCTTTTTCTTATTTCCAAAGATGACTCCTGTTTAGCATTTCCCTCTAGTTTTTGATATTTTACAGGTGTAACTTCTATTTGAATATCTATTCTATCTAATAATGGACCACTTATTTTTCCCATATATTTGCTTATTTGTTGTGGTGAGCAATTACATTCTTTTTCTTGCGAACCATAAAACCCGCATGGACATGGATTCATAGATGCAACAAACATAAAGTTACATGGATATGTTAAAGTTGCATTAACTCTGCTTATTGTTATTATTCTATCTTCTAATGGTCCTCTTAAAACCTCCAATGTATTCTTATTAAATTCAGGTAATTCATCTAAAAATAAAACACCATAATGTGCTAAACTTATTTCTCCTGGTTTTGGATTTTTGCCACCTCCAACTAATGATACAGCAGAAATTGTATGATGCGGAGCTCTAAATGGTCTATTAGTTATTAAAGGTATATTTTTAGGCAATGTACCTGCAATACTGTGAATTTTTGTACATTCAAGTGACTCTTCAAAACTTAAATTTGGAAGTATTGATGGTATTCTTCTTGCCATCATTGTTTTACCGCGACCCTGGAGTTCCAATTAATAAACAATTGTGTCCACCAGCTGCTGCAATTTCTAATGCTCTTTTTATATTTTCTTGTCCTTTTACATCTTCAAAATCAAAATCATATATATTATTATTTTCAAAAATTTTTTCAACATTAATTTGTGTTTCTTTTATTTCTATTTCATTATTTAAATATAATACTGTTTCTTTTAGTGTTCTAACCCCTATTACTTTTATTCCACTAACAACAGCCGCTTCTTTTTCATTTTCATTTGATACAATAATTTTTTCTATACCCAATTTTTTTGCTTCAACACAAATTGGTAAAATCCCATTAATTTTATTTACTTTACCATTTAAAGACAATTCACCAATAAAAATAGTTTTCTCTAAATTATTTTTTTGCACTATTCCATTATTTATTAATATTCCAATTGCTATTGATAAATCTAGAAATGAACCTTCTTTTTTTGTATTTGCAGGAGCCAAATTAATTATTATCTTTCTACTATTTAATTCAAATCCAGAATTTTTAATTGCTGTTTTTACTCTTTCTTTTGACTCTTTTATACTCGTATCTGGTAATCCTACAATTTCAAAACATGGCATACCTGGCCCAACATCAACTTGCACTTCTATTAAATATCCTTCTAATCCATGCAAAGACATACTTTTAATTATTGATAACATATTTTACCTTCTTTTTTGGAAATTTTTTTAGAATAAAATTTTATAGATTAAAAACTTTTTTTATTATATGTTAAATATAATAATATTGCAATATATTTTTTCCATTTTTTGTAAATTAATGAATAATTTTTTATTTTTAGCATATACTATTATTATATAAAAGCAAAAAATTGATTCAAAGTGTTGACAAATGTGCACATAAAGAGTATACTAATTAAGTATTAATTTTTTACATCGCGGGGTGGAGCAGTTGGCAGCTCGTTGGGCTCATAACCCAAAGGTCGATAGTTCGAGTCTATCCCCCGCAACCAAAATTTAGAATAACTCTTTTCAATTAAATAAAGAGTTATTTTTTTATTTTAAATTTATATATTTCTATAAATTGTCAATGATTTTGGAAATTTTCACTGTAAAATAGTGTTATTTTATTAGCGAAAATTTCACCCATATGTAATCTCTAAGTTAATTTGCTCGCCGCGGAGGCGGGCTCAAGATTTAATTTTTTATGTA
>DCHW01000061.1 GCA_002314935.1 Clostridiales bacterium UBA1742
TCCCCGAAAAAAATTGACACTATCTCAAAGGTAATAAAATTTGCAATATAAAATAAAATGTAGTATAATAGTTATGTTTGATTAAAAATAATATATAAAAAAGAGGTAAAAAAATATGGAATATTTATACATCCTTCAACAAGCGTTGGTTTGGATTATAACAATATTTTGGATTTATAACATAGCAATAAGTGTTTGTTCTTTAATAAAATTAAAGGATAAACCTATGCTTGTTAATAAAAACCACAAATTTATGGCATTAATACCTGCACACAATGAAGCAAAAGTAGTAGCAAACTTAGTAGAAAGTTTAAAAAATCAAAAATATCCTAAAGAACTATTGGATATATATGTAATTGCAGATAATTGCACAGATAATACGGCACAAGTGGCACGTGAAGCTGGGGCTATTGTATATGAAAGATTTGATCCTGAAAAGAAAACAAAAGGTTTTGCAATGCAATGGTTTTTAAATAAAATGAATGAAAAGAATGCAGATTATGATGCAATGTGTGTATTTGATGCAGATAATGTGGTAATGCCAGAATTTATTATGAATATGAATAAAAAACTATGTCAAGGTGAAGAAGTTGTTCAAGGATATAGAGACATTAAGAACCCTACTGATTCATGGATTTCTGCAGGATATGCTTTATTCTATTGGACAATGCACAGATTTTATCATTTAGCAAGATATAACATAGGTCTTTCGCCATTATTAAATGGAACAGGATTTATGGTAAAATATGATTTGCTTAAAGAAAAAGGTTGGAACACTAAAACATTAACAGAAGATATAGAGTTCTCTTTAATCAATATATCTCAAGGTAGAAAATTAGGATGGGCAACAGATGCTATTGTATTTGATGAACAACCAGTAGAGTACAAACAATCTTGGAATCAAAGAATGAGATGGTCTGTAGGACATATACAATGTGTTAAATATTATTTTAAAGATTTGGCTAAAGGTGTAAAAGAACATAAAACATTAATGAATTTTGATGGATTACTTTATTTAATGGGAATGCCAATGATGTTAATTACATTTTTATTATTATTTGTAAATTTAGCTATGTATATGGGAAATGGAATGACCACACTAGAATTAATAATAAATTATGGAAGATACATAGGAGCAACATTCATTTTACCACCACTTTCAGCAGTTTTAATAATGCTTTTAGATAAAAGACCTATAAAGCCAATGGTCAAAGGAATTCTTTGTTATCCATTATTCTTAGGTTCATGGATTTTAATAAATGTAAAAGCATTAATTAAACCAGATACAACATGGACTAAAATTGAACATACTAGAAGTATTAAAGTTGATGAATTATCAAATTAAATAAAAAGTAAAAAAGGAACATTAAAAAATGTTCCTTTTTTACTTTTAAAAATGAGTAATTATAAAATACTTCTAATTTTTTCAATAATCATATTTAATGCAACGTGATTATATCCACCTTCTGGTACAATTATATCAGCATGTTTTTTGCTAGGTTCTACAAATTCTTCATGCATTGGCTTTACTGTGGCTGAGTATTGAGAAATTACAGAATCTAAACTGCGCCCTCTTTCATTCATGTCACGAACAAGTCTTCTTATTAATCTAATATCTGCATCTGTATCAACAAATATTTTAATATCCATCATATCTCTTAATTCTTTATTTTCAAATATAAGTATTCCATCTACTAAGATAACTTTTTTAGGAACAACAGTGACTGTTTCTTTTTCTCTTTGATGATCTACAAAAGAGTAGGTTGGTCTTTCTATTTCTTTTCCTTGCTTTAATAATTTTAAATGTTCAATAAGTAAATCAGTATCAAAAGCATCTGGATGATCAAAATTTAATTTTTGTCTTTCTTCGAAAGTTAAGTCTTCGTGATTTTTATAATAATAATCATGTGAAAGTGTTGTAATATTATTTTTAAATTCTTTTCTTATGTTATCTGCTAAGGTACTTTTTCCGAGAGCCAGTGCCGGCCTGCAATACCTATAATAATTGGATTTAATTCCATAGCTATACCTCCAAAATATATTACGTATATTGTAAAATATTTTTAGACTAAAAGCAATATAAAATGACAAAAAATCCTATTGTAAAATTAAAAATGTTATGTTAAATTTGTATATAAGAAATAAAAATGAAGGTGATATAATGATTTTGGAAGGAAAAGTTAAAGCTGGGCTTGGAGAAGCAGCCTTTTGGGTAAAAAAAATAGAAAATATATTTTGCAATACATATAATATAAAATTATTTTCAGGAACTTTGAATTTAGAATTAAAAGAAGAATATAAAATAAATGAACCAGACTTGATAATAGAAGCTAAAGAATATGGAGGAACTGAAAAATTATTTATAAAAAAATGTATTGTTTATAATAGACAAGCATATATAATAAGAACAGAAAAAAATCAAAGTTCATGTGGTGATCACAGTTTAAATATAATAGAAGTTGTATCTGATATAAAATTTAGAGAAAAATATAATTTATTAGATGACCAAAAAATCAAAATAGAGATTAATTAAATATTAAAAAAATATAATTAAAAATTTTTAATATTCCTATGTACATGTGAAAAAAATAGGTATATAATACATACATATTTAAGTTTATTTTAAGGACTAAAATATAAAATTTTAAAAAAACTGAAAGGGAGTTGTTTATGGAAGAGAATAAAAGCAAAAAGAAAATTGGAACAAATCAATTACTTATAATAGTTGCGATATCTGGAATCGTAATTGGTGCATTAATAATGTTTTTATTAAATATGTTTATATTTAATAAGGATAAGACTGTAGCAAGTATAAAAGGATATAAGGTATCAAAAACAGATATTTATGATAAAATTAAATCTAGCTATGGCTTAAGTTATACATTAGAAGCAGTTGATAATCAAATATTAAAAAAGAAATATACTTTAACAGATGATATGAAAAAAGAAATTGAAGAAGAAGCAGAAGGATATATAACTGCATATACATCATATGGTTATGATGAAGCTGCTTTTTTAGAAATGTATGGATTTGCAAACAAAGATGAATTTATAGAAGATTTGAGCAATAATTATAGACAAGAACTTTATCTTTCTGATTACATGGCTGAAATATTAGGAGAAGATGCAATAAAAGCATATTATGAAACTGATAGTGTATATGGAGATATTAATTGTAAACATTTATTAGTTGCAACATCAGATGAAGTTACATCTGAACAAGCAAAAGCACTTGCAACAACAATTATTTCCGAATTAAAAAATGGAAGTTCTTGGGATGAAGTAACGGAAAAATATGCTGATAAACTTACTGTAGAAGACTTAGGATATCAAGGAATGGATAATAATTTAGAATCAAGTTTTATGGATGCATTATTAGCAATGACAGATAATTCTTATTCAACAGAACCTGTAGAAACATCTTATGGATATCATGTAATATATAGACTTGATCAAAAAGAAAAACCATCTTATGAAAATGCAAAAAAAGATATAGTTTCTATTTTAGGTAGCGAATTGCAAGAAGAAGATAGTTATTTGTCATATAGAGCATTTATGAAGCTAGAAGAGGAATATGGTTTAAAAATTAAAGATAAAGATTTGAAAAAACAATATGATGAGTTTAAAGAATCAATAAAATCAAGTGAAAACTAATAAAAGCATTAACAATATTATATAAAAAATCAATAGGTAATTTTTATCTATTGATTTTTTTATTTTAAATGATATAATTTATTAGAAAAATGTACTGGGAGAGATGAAATGATAATAGATAAAATAATAGAAAATAAAATTAAAACTTATGCATTTGTAGGCCCTTCTCGGAACAGGAAAAAGTTATAGAGCACAAATGGTTGCAAGTCAAAAAAATATTAAATTTTTAATTGATGATGGGTTGTTAATTAAAGAAAATGAAGTTATTGCAGGTGTTTCTGCTAAAAAAGCACCAACTAAAATTGAAACAGTAAAAAAAGCTTTGTTTAATAATAAAGAAGAAGCTGAAGAAATAAAAAAAGCATTTAGAAAATATAGACCAGAAAGTATTTTAATTTTAGGTACTTCAGATAATATGATAAAAAAAATAATTGAAAATCTGGGATTACCTGATTTAACAGAAACAATATATATAACAGATGTTGCAACTGAAGAAGAAATGGCAGATGCAAAAAGAATGAGACAAACAGAAGGAAAACATGTAATTCCTGTACCTACATTTGAAATAAAAAAAGATTTTTCTGGATTTATATTGGATCCACTACAAATTTTTAAATCTACAGGAAAAGATACAACACCATATATTTCTGAAAAATCTATTATTAGACCTACTTTTAGTTATTTAGGAAATTTTGTAATATCAGATACAGTATTTAGACAAATAATAGAATATTTAGCCAAAAAAACAGATTCTATATATAAAATTGTAAGAATAAGAATAGATAAAATAGGGCAAGATGCGGGAGTATCAATTTATATGGAAGTTACATTAAATTATGGATATAATATTTTAGAAGAACTTAAGATTTTTAAAAAGAAATGTAAAAAGGAAATTGAAAATTTAACAGCGATGAATGTTGAAGTGGTTGATATTATTGCTAAAAATATTCATATGTCTGAAGAAAATTAATAATAAAGGAGAGATAAAATATGTCATTTATAGTTGGAATAGATGGACCAGCAGGAAGTGGAAAAGGAACTGTTACTAAAAAAATTTCAAATGTTTTGGGGTTAATTAATATTGACACTGGGAGCACATATAGATGTGTAGCATTAGAAGTTTTAAACCAGGGAGTAGAAATAATAGATAAAGAGAAAATAATTGAAATTGCAAAAAATATAAAAATAGATATAGAACATAACCAAGAAGGAGATAGAGTATTTTTAAACGGAATAGATGTTTCTAAAGAAATACGTTCTAAAGAAGTTACACAAATAGTATCTCCAATATCTTCTATAAAAGAAGTAAGAATTGCGATGGTCGAATTACAAAGAAAATTAGCCGATGGAAAAGATATAATTATGGAAGGAAGAGATATTTGTACATATGTTTTTCCAAATGCAGATGTAAAAATTTATTTAGATGCAAGTTTAGAAGAAAGAGCAACTAGAAGATTTAAAGAATGTCAAGAAAAAGGTATTCCAATGACTTATGATGAAATTATAGAAAATATTGCTAAAAGAGATGAAAATGATAAACATAAAGAAATTGGTTCGTTAATGGTTGCTGAGGATAGCATAGTAGTAGATACAACAAATTTAAGTATAGATGAAGTTGTAAACAAAATTATTGAAATTATTAAGGAGAAAAAATGAAAAAAATTTTACACGCCATAGTTAAAGGTATTTATAAAATGTTTGCATTAATTACATATAGACCTAAAATAATTGGGAAAGAAAATATTCCAGATTATGGCGCAGCAATTATATGTCCAAATCATGTTCATGCTTTAGATTCAACAATTATTATTTCAAATACTAAGAGAAGAATAAATACTTTAGCAAAAGAAGAATTATTTAAAAATAGATTTTTTAGATGGATTGCAACATTATTTGGAATCTATCCAGTAAAGATAAACAGCAAATCAATGGAAAGTGTAAAGATATCTTTGAAGCTTCTTAAAAACAATGAGTTGTTAATGATTTTTCCTGAAGGAACAAGAAACGGACTGGCAAAAGGTGTAAAACCAAAAGATGGAGCAATTAAAATAGCAATAAAGGCTAAAGTACCGATAATCCCTGTTGGTATAATTGGAGAGTTCAAACCGTTTAAAAAGGTATTTATTAAATTTGGAAAACCAATAGATTTTTCAAAGTATGAAAGTGAAATAAATAATAAAGAAGTTCTAGAAAATTTAACAAATAATTTAATGAATGAAATTATAAAATTAAGAGATAAAAAAATATAAAAAGAAATGTCCCCAATTTATTATGCAACTAAATGCATTAATAAATGGGGACAAATTGTGAAAAGAGAACAATTTGATATTATTTTTTATTTACGTTTTTCCTTTGCTTTTTAGGTGCAGTACCGAGCCAATACCGTTTGCCACCAATATCTACTAAAAATCTGTTATTTTCAGCAGATTCAGCTAAATATTTAAACTTAAAATATCCAATAGTAAATTCGCTGGATGAATTTGGCAACATTAAGTTTTTAATTTTTCCATCTGAGTTAGAAGACAAAATATCCGAGTATACCAAATCGTTTGATTTAAAAACAACTGTGTTGTCAGAATCTTTATATCCTGATTTGGTTTTTGCTTTAAGTTTAACAATAATAGATATTGCTGTTGCTAATGCAATGAGTATAATAATATAAATACATACTATTAGTAATAAAAATGTTTTGGTAATTGATACCATAATACCATCCTTCTTTTTTATAAAATTTCAATGTTCTCTTTTCAAATAAGGAATAAATCCAATTTTATTTTACCATATTATGTAAAAAAACGCAAGATATATTGACAGAACGAGGAATTTTAAGGTATAATTAATTGTTGACAAAAAACAGAAAAGAGGAAATATAATGATTAATGAAAAAATTAGAAATGTAGCAATAATTGCACACGTAGATCACGGAAAAACTACAATTGTAGATAGCTTATTAAGACAAAGTGGAACTTTTAGAGAAAACGAACAAGTTCAAGAAAGAGTTATGGACTCTAATGATTTAGAAAGAGAAAGAGGAATAACAATTTTAGCTAAAAATACTGCTGTAAAATATGGAGATATAAAAATAAACATAGTAGATACTCCAGGACATGCTGATTTTGGAGGAGAAGTAGAACGTGTTTTAAAAATGGTTGATGGTGTTTTACTATTAGTAGATGCTTTTGAAGGTGCAATGCCACAAACAAGAGAAGTTTTGAAAAAATCTTTAGCATTAAACTTAAAACCAATAGTTGTTATAAATAAAATAGATAGACCAGGGGCAAATCCTTTAAAAGTTGTAGATCAAGTTTTAGAATTATTTATTGAATTAGGAGCAAATGATGAACAACTTGATTTTCCTGTAATATATGCTTCTGCAAAAGAAGGAATTGCCAAAATGGACTTAAACGAAGAAAGTTCAGATATGAAATGTGTATTTGAAACAATTATAAAAAATATAGAGCCACCACAATGTGATGAAGATGGTCCAGCTCAAATGCTAGTTTCTAATATAGATTATGATGAATATGTAGGAAGAATTGCTGTAGGAAGAATTGAACGTGGAATTATAAAAGAAGGAATGGCAGTTTCTGTATGTAAAAAAGATGCAGTTAAACAAGCTAAAATTGCAAAAGTTTCAGTTTATGCAGGATTAAAAAAAGTAGAAGTTGAAGAAGCTAAAGCAGGAGATATAGTTGAAATTTCTGGAATTACAGATATAAATATTGGAGAAACAATTTGTGATTTAAACAATCCTGAAAAAATAGATTTTGTTGATATAGATGAACCAACTGTTTCTATGACTTTTTCTGTAAATAATGGACCATTTGCTGGAAAAGAAGGATCATATATTACTTCTAGGCATATAAGAGAAAGATTATTTAAAGAATTGGAAAGAAATGTTTCTTTAAGAGTTAAAGAGACAGATTCACCAGACTCTTTTGAAGTTTCAGGACGTGGAGAATTGCATTTATCTGTTTTAATTGAAACAATGAGAAGAGAAGGATTTGAACTTTTAGTATCTCGTCCTAAAGTAATCATAAAAGAAATAAATGGAGAAAAATGTGAACCAATTGAAAGACTTGTTGTTAATGTTCCAGATGATTGTATAGGAAATGTTATAGAAAAATTAGGAAAAAGAAAAGCTGAAATGATTAATATGGAACCAGCAGAAGAAGGCCATACAAAAGTTGAATTTAAAATTCCAGCAAGAGGATTAATTGGCTATAGAACAGAATTTTTAACAGATACAAAAGGTGAAGGAACAATGAATAGTATATTTGATTCTTATGAACCATTTAAAGGTGATGTTATTTCACGTACTAGAGGAACAATTGTAGCTTTTGAAGCTGGTAAAGCTATAACTTATGGTTTGTATAATGCTCAAGATAAAGGAGATTTATTTATTGGACCAGGTGTAGATGTTTATGAAGGAATGATAGTAGGATTAAATTCTAGAGCTGAAGATTTAGCTGTTAATGTATGTAAAGAAAAACATTTAACAAATACTAGAGCTTCTGGATCAGATGATGCATTAAGATTAGTTCCACCAATACAAATGAGTTTAGAAAAAGCTATTGAATTTATACAAGATGATGAGTTAGTTGAAGTAACTCCAAAAACAATTAGATTAAGAAAGAAAATTTTAAATAATAAAGATAGAGAAAGAGCAGCAAGAAGATAGTATAATTTATAAGGAGTGATTTTATGGCATATGATCATTATTATAGATCGTCAAGATATTCTAGGTCTTTTACTAAAAATGGAGACTATATACCTGGTTCAGCACTAGTATGGGATGACTGTAGTAAAAAAAAGACAGTTAATCCAAAAACACTTGCAGATCAACGTGGAAGAGAAATAATTAGAAATATAATGAAAAACTCTATAAAAAGTGGAAAAGTTAGTAAAGAAGAACTTATTAATGCTTTAATTAACAATGATAGGGTTAGAAAAAGATTTGCATATTTTGAAAAAATGGGCCAAACATTAGAAACAGTTTTTAGTAATTGGTATGATGCTGTTATGACAATGGTATTAAATGAGAAAGGTAATGAAAGATAGTTTATAAGGAGAAAACATTGAATATAGAAATATTAAAAAATAAGGCATTAGAAGAGCATATTCCTATCGTTATGGATGATACACTTGATGAAATTTACAAAATTTTAAAAAAAATAAAACCTGAAAATATACTTGAGTTAGGAACAGCAACAGGATATTCATCAATTTGTTTTGCGACTAAATTAATAAATAATAATGTTGATGTACATATTGATACAATTGAACTTGACGAAAAAAGAGCTAATCAGGCTATTGAAAATATTAAATCTTTTAATTTAGATAATAACATTAATGTTATTATTGGAAATGCAGTAGAAGTTCTACCAAATATAAATAAAAAATACGATTTGTTTTTTATAGATGCTGCCAAAGGTAAATATCCAATTTTTCTTCAAGAAGCATTAAGAATGTCACATAAAGGAAGTATAATTTTGGCAGATAATATTTTGTATAAAGGATATGTTATGAGTGATTATAACAAACATAAACAGAGGACTGCCGTTAATCATTTAAGAGAATATATAAAAGATGTTACAACAAATGATAAATTAGAAACAAAGATATTAGAAATTGGTGACGGTTTAGCTATAACTGTTGTAAAAAATTGACTTTTTAAAAATAAAGATATATAATTTTTTTGATATCGGGTAGCGCCGATACATAACATTTTTTGAAATTAGGTGCTGACAATAGTTGGTGCAATATGGAAAAGAATGTTAAATAAAATTAAGGAGGTGCTTCCGTTGGAGCAACCTACCAAAATACTTTAGATCGTTTCTGAAGTAGATTAAGAGGGCAAGTTCTAGAAATTCTAAAACTTGCCTTCGATACTAATAAAGGAGATTATTTTATAATGAAAAAACCAGAATTATTAGCACCAGCTGGGTCTTTTGAAAAGGCCAAAACAGCTTTTTTATATGGAGCAGATACAGTATATATGGGAACATCAAAACTTTCTTTACGCTCAAGAGTAAGCGTAGACAATGAAGAATTATTAAAAACAATTGAATATGCACATAGTATTGGAAAAAAAGTATATGCGACTTTAAATATATATGCAAGAGATAATATGTATGATGAAATTATAGAACAAATTAAGATTTTAAATAATGCAAATGTGGATGCATTTATTATTTCAGATGGTGGAATTGTTGATATTGCAAAGGAGTTTGCACCAAACATACCAATACATATAAGTACACAAACTAATATTACAAGTTATCATACCAGTAAATTTTGGAAGAAAAATGGTGCTGAAAGAGTTATATTAGCTCGTGAATTAAATAAAGAAGAAATTAAAGAGATAAAAGAAAATTCGGATTTAGAAGTAGAAATTTTTGTACATGGTGCGATTTGTTATAGTTATTCTGGAAGATGTCATTTGAGCGATTTTTTAGCTTCAAGATGTGGAAATTTAGGAGACTGTGCTCAAAGTTGCAGATGGGCATATAACATATATTTAGAAGAAAAAAACAATCCAGGAAATTTAATGCCAGTTGATGAAGATAAAAATGGAACATATATATTGTCATCTAAAGACTTATGTTTAATAAAAGAATTGCCAGAAATTATCGAAATGGGAATAGATAGTTTAAAAATAGAAGGCAGATTAAAAACAGAATATTATTTAGCAACTGTAATAAATACATATAGAAATGCTATAGATGATTATATGAAAAATCCAAACGAATTTGATTATACAAAATATTTGAAAGAATTAGAAAAAACTAAAACAAGAGGATTAACAACTTTTTATTTTAATGATAAAAATAATAAAGATTTTCAAGAATATGAAGGAAAACAATATAATCCTGATTTTGAATTTGGTGGTAAAATTCTATCTAATGTTAATCTATTAAATGATTATAATTGTTATAATATAGAAATAAGAAATAGATTGCAATTAGGAGATGTTTTAGAAGCTTTAATTCCAAATAAATTACGACCAATTGAATTTAAAATAGAAAAAATGTGGGATTATGAAACACATGAAGAAATTGAATATGTAAATCCAGGAAAAGAAGGACAAAAAGTTATTTTAAATATTCCTTTACATTGTGAAAATGGATGGATAATAAGAAGGAAAAAATAAAATATAATATAATGTGAAGTTCATATTTTAGTTAAAAAATCAAATACACACTGCAAAAAGTAGTGTGTATTTGATTTGGATTAAGAGTCAGCCATTAGAATGGCTATATAGGCTCCTGATAAAGCAACAGAGCATATCTTATCCATTGAATTTATCAATTCTGAAATTTCTGTTTCAGAAATGATAAATTCTTTTTCATCCCATTTTATTGAGATAATTGAAACGTTGTCATCATGTAATTGAGACAATTTTGTAAATGTTAAAATAAAACTGATA
>DCHW01000055.1 GCA_002314935.1 Clostridiales bacterium UBA1742
ACATCATTGACTAACCTACATATTTATTATGCGTTTTATATATATTGTTATTTACAAGTTTTGAAATCTGTTATATAATATGTGAGTAAAAAAATAAAGGGAGATGTTATATATGGCAGAAAATTTAGAAAATAATCAAGAACAGTTAGATGAAAATCATTTAATTGCAATTAGAAAAGAAAAGTTAAAAGAGTTACAAAAAATGGGAAAAAATCCATTTGAAGTAACAAAATATGATAGAAAAGAATTTAGTAAGCAAATAAAAGATAACTATGATGAATTCGATGGAAAAGATGTTTCTGTTGCAGGAAGAATTATGGCAAAAAGAATTATGGGTAAGGCATCTTTTTGTACTATTCAAGATGCAACAGGAAAAATACAAAGTTATATTAGTATAAATGATTTAGGTGAAGAAAGCTATTCGTTATTTAAAACTTATGATATTGGCGATATTATCGGAATAAAAGGTTTTGTATTTAAAACAAGAACAGAAGAAATATCTGTACATGCAAAAGAAGTAGTGTTGCTTTCAAAATCTTTAAGACCACTTCCAGAAAAATTTCATGGATTAACAGATATAGAAGAAAGATATAGAAGAAGATATGTTGATTTAATAATGAACGAAGAATCTAAAAGAGTTGCTTTTTTACGTCCTAAAATTATTAGATGTATTCAAAATTTCATGGATGGAGAAGGGTTTACAGAAGTAGAAACCCCAGTACTAACAACACTTTTAACTGGTGCATCAGCAAGACCTTTTGTTACACATCATAATGCTCAAAATTTAGATATGTATTTACGTATTGCTCTAGAATTACCTTTAAAAAGATTACTTGTAGGTGGAATGGAAGCTGTATATGAAATAGGTAGAGTTTTTAGAAACGAAGGAATGGATCAAAAACACAATCCAGAATTTACCTTGATGGAAGCATATCTAGCATATTCTAATTTAGAAGGAATGATGGAATTAACTGAAAAAATGTTCCAAAAAATTGCAAAAGATGTAACAGGAAAAATGGTATATAACTGGTGTGGAAATGAAATAAATCTTGAAGGACCATGGAAAAGAATTAGCATGACAGATGCAATTAAAGAAAAAACAGGAATAGATTTTAAGAAAATTTCAGATGTTAATGAATGTTTAAAATTGGCAGAAGAACATCATATTGAATTAGAAGATCATGAGAAAACATATGGACATATAATAAATGCATTTTTTGAAAAATATGTTGAAGAAACATTAATTCAACCTACATTTTTATATGGACATCCAATAGAAATATCACCACTTACAAAGAAAAATCCAGAAGATCCAAGGTTTGTAGATAGATTTGAATTATTTATAGCAGGAAAAGAATTTGCAAATGCTTATACAGAATTAAATGATCCAATAGATCAATTAGAAAGATTTGAAGAACAACTTAAAGAAAGAGAACTTGGAAATGATGAAGCAAATGACATTGATATGGACTTTATTGAAGCTCTTGAATATGGAATGCCACCAGCTGGAGGTATAGGATATGGAATAGATAGACTATGTATGTTATTTACTGAAAGTGAGTCAATTAGAGATGTTATTTTATTTCCAACCATGAAACCTTTAAACTAATTTAATACTTTTTACTTAATGCTAAATAATTTTTAATTATCTAGCATTAAGTATTATAGAAATAATAATAAAAAGGAGTTTTATGATTAAGGTAATAAAAAATGGTACTGTAATTACCATGGATAATAAAAGAGAAAAAAAATTTGAAAAATTAGATATTGTTATAAAAGATAATATAATTAGTGGAATAGAAAATAATTATAAAGGCGAATATGATGAAATTATAGATGCAACTGGAAAAATTGTAATGCCTGGTTTGATTAACTGCCATGCACACTTAGGAATGAGTATATTTAGAGCAACAAATGATAATTTGGATTTGAACACATGGTTAAACGATAAAATTTGGCCAATAGAAGACAAAATGACTGATGAAGATATTTATTATACAACACTTCTTTCATGTATTGAAATGATAAAAACAGGAACAACAACAAGTAATGATATGTATATGGGAAGAAGCGGGATATTAAAAGCAATAAATGAAACAAAAGTAAGACTTATGATTGCTGGAACATGTATAGGCGAATATAAAAAAGAAGTTTTTGATAATTATGAGGAATTTTATTTAAATAATAAAAATAATGAAATGTTATCTTTTTCAATAGCACCTCATGGATTATATACATGTTCTAAAGAATTAATGATGGAATGTAAAAAATTTGCTGATAAATATAATATACCAATTCATACACATTTTTGTGAAAATGAATCAGAAGTTAAAACAATTAAAGATACTTATAACACAACACCTATTAATGCATTAAATGATTTGAAACTATTAGAAAACAAATTAATATTAGCACATTGTACGTTCATAGAAGAAGAGGATTTAAAATTATTAAAAGATAAAGATGTTTCTTTTGTACATAATCCAGTTTCTAATTTGAATTTAGGATGTGGAGTAGCAGATGTAATTACATATAGAAAAAATGGAGTTAATGTTTGTTTAGGAACTGATGGACAGGGGTCAGGAAACAATATGAATATGTTTTATCATATGTCTTTTGTTGATTTTTTACAAAAAGGAAAATATAAAGATCCTACCGTTTTTTCAAGTTATGAAACCTTAGAGATGGCAACAATAAATGGTGCAAAAGCTCTTGGATTAGAAAAAGAAATTGGTTCAATAGAAGTAGGAAAAAAAGCAGATATTATAATATTGGATTTATCTAATACAGAAATATATCCTACACCAGATTTAATTACACAAGTTACACATAATGTTGAATCTAATAATATAGATACAACAATTATTGATGGTAATGTATTAATGAAAAACCATAAATTATTAATAGATACTGACGAAGAAGAATTAAAGAAAAAAATTGATAGTATTATTTTTAATTTAATAAAATAGTAAAATGTTAGGAGATTTTGATGTTTGATTTTCAATTTGATAAAAAAAATATAATAATTGTGTTATGCATTGTTGCAGCATTGTGGTTATTTACTAGTGGCACAACTACAATATTAGGAATTGTTTTAACGATACCTGCTGTTTTAATAGCATTAACATTTCATGAATATGCGCATGCTTGGACAGCTGTAAAACTTGGAGATGATACTCCTAAATATCAAGAAAGATTGAACCTTAATCCTTTAAGTCATATTGATCCATTGGGATTAGTATGCTTGATTGTGGCTGGGTTTGGATGGGGAAAACCAGTACAAATAAATTCAAGAAACTTTAATGGAAAATATTCAGTGGCAAAGGCTGAAGCAATTGTTGCAGCAGCTGGGCCTATAATGAATTTTTCGTTGGCTTTTATATTTATGATAATTTATTATGCAATATATAGAACAACAAGTATTATTGCAATAAATAGTGTTTGGCAATTGGCATTATATTATATTGTAATTTTAAATATTGGATTAGGAGTGTTTAATTTAATTCCAATACCACCATTAGATGGATCGAAAATATTAATGTATTTTTTACCATCAAACGGAAAACGATGGTTTTTAGAAAATGAAAGATATTTTTATATTGGATTTTTGTTAATATGGATAACAGGTATTTCAAGTTTAATAATATCACCTATATTTCAATGGGTTTATAGTGGGTATGCAGCAATAGTTACAAAAATTTTTAGTTTGTTTATATAGGAGAAATAATGAAAAAAGATATATTAATTTTAGGAATAGAATCTAGCTGTGATGAAACTTCTGCTTCTGTTGTAAAAAATGGAAGGGAAGTTCTTTCTAATGTTATAAATTCTCAAATAGATATACATACATTGTATGGTGGAGTTGTACCAGAAATTGCATCAAGATGCCATACAGAAGTAATAAATCAAGTGGTAAAAGAAGCTCTAAAGCAAGCCCAAATTACTATAGAAGAAATTGACGCAATTGCTTGTACTTATGGTCCAGGATTGGTAGGAGCATTATTAGTTGGAGTTTCATATGCAAAAGGTTTAGCATTTGCAACAGGAAAGCCATTAATTGGTGTAAACCATATTCAAGGACATATAGCTGCTAATTACATAACTCACAAAGATTTAGAACCTAATTTTCTTTGCGTTATGATGTCAGGTGGTAATACGGCGATAATTAATGTTAAAGATTATAACAAATGTGAAATATTAGGAAAAACAAGAGATGATGCAATAGGAGAAGCTTTTGATAAAGTAGCAAGAGTAGTAGGTCTAGGATATCCTGGAGGACCAAAAGTAGATGCTTTAGCAAAACAGGGAGTTCCAAATATAGAATTTCCAAAACCACATTTAGAAAATTTGGATTTTAGTTTTAGTGGCATAAAAACAGCTGTTATTAATTTAAATCATAAAGATCCAAATATAAATAAGGCGGATTTATGTGCAAGTTTTCAAAAAAATGTTACAGATGTTTTGGTGGAAAATACTTTAAAAGCAATTAAACAAACAAACTGTAAAAAAGTAGTTTTAGCAGGAGGAGTTTCTGCAAATAGCTATATAAGAAATGCGTTTTTAAATTTAGAAAAAGAAGGAATAACAGTATTTATGCCAGACATTAAATTATGTACAGATAATGCTGCAATGATTGCTTCAAGTGGGTATTATAGCTATTTAGATAATAACTTTGCAGATTTTACATTAAATGCTGTACCAAATTTAAAATTATAAAAAGAAGGGAGAATAATATTTATGTCAGTATATGCAATTTCTGATTTGCATTTATCTTTTGATGATAATAAACCGATGGATGTTTTTGGATCTAATTGGGAAAAACATTATGAAAAAATTAAAGAATTTTGGATTAATAATATTACTGAAACTGATATAGTATTACTTCCGGGAGATTTTTCTTGGGCAATGTATTTAGAAGATACGTATAAAGATTTTGAATATTTAAATAATTTACCTGGTAAAAAAATATTATTAAAAGGAAATCATGATTATTGGTGGTCTACATTAACTAAAATGAGAAAGTATTTAGAGAAAAACAATTTTAAAAATATAGATTTTTTGCAAAATAATAGTTATGAATATGAAGATAAAATTATAGTTGGAACAAGAGGCTGGGGAGAAAATAATACAAGTGAAGATAAAAAAATTATAAATAGAGAATTAATAAGATTAGAAATGTCTATAAAAGATGGATTAAAAAAATATGGAGAAGAAAAAGAAATTATTGCTTGTATGCATTTCCCTCCTTTTATAGATAATAGATTTATCAATATTATGAATAAATATAAAATAAAAAAATGTATATATGGACATTTACATGGAATATCAGGGAATGATGCTAAAACTGGAAAAATAAATATTACAGAATATTATTTTGTAAGCTGTGATTGCATTAATTTTAAATTAAAATTAATTGATTAAATAAAACATATAACAGAAAAACATCTATATTATATAAAAACAGCAGTTTAGTACTTGAAATATAGAAAAAATATGGTATAATATTAAAGTTGAATTTATAAAATCAAAGGAGAGAACAAAAAATGAGTTTAAAAGTTGAAAAGACAGAAAATGCAAATGAAGTAAAATTAGAATTTAGTGTTGAAGCAGAAAAATTTGATAATGCAATTCAAACTGTATTTAATAAAAATGCTAAATATTTTAATATACCAGGATTTAGAAAAGGAAAAGCTCCATTTAAAATGGTTGAAAAAATATATGGAGATCAAATCTTTTACGAAGATGCTTTTAATGAAGTAGCAGGAGAAGCATATGAAAAAGAATTAACAGAAAATAATATAGAAGCTGTTAGTAAACCACAAATAGATATAGTTCAAATGGAAAAAGGAAAAGATTTAATTTTTACAGCAATTGTTCAAACAAAACCAGAAGTAAAATTAGGAAAATATAAAGGTATACAAGTTAAAAAAATAGAGTATAATGTATCTGATGAAGATGTTGAACATGAATTAGGACATATGGCAGAAAAAAATGCAAGAATAGTATCTGTTGAAGATAGAGCAGTTGAATCAGGAGATATTACTGTAATTGACTTCGAAGGTTTTGTTGATGGAAAAGCTTTTGAAGGTGGAAAAGCAGAAAATCATGAATTAACTATAGGAAGTAACACTTTTATACCTGGATTTGAAGATCAAATAATTGGAATGAAAATTGATGAAGAAAAAGATATAAATGTAAAATTCCCAGAAGAATATTTTTCACCAGATTTATCTGGAAAAGATGCTACATTTAAAGTAAAATTACATGAAATTAAGAAAAAAGAAATGCCAGAAATAAATGATGAATTAGCAAAAGATATCAGCGAATTTGATACAATTGAAGAATTAAAAAACAGTATTAGAGAAAAACAAGAAGAACAAAATAAATCAAGAGCAAAATACGAAACAGAAGATGCAGTTATAGAAGCAGTTTGTAAAGAAACAGAAATTGATATACCATCTGGAATGATAGAAACAGAAATAGATAATATGGCAAAAGATATAGAAGCAAGACTTAGCTATCAAGGAATGAATTTAGAACAATACTTAAAAATGATGAACAAAACAATGGATGAATTTAGAAACGAATATAAAGAACAAGCTGAAAAATCAGTTAAATCAAGATTAGTATTAGAAGCAGTTGGAAAAACAGAAAGTATTGAAGCAAGTGAAGAAGAAGTATCTAGCAAAATAAAAGAAATGGCTGAAAGTTATGGAAAAAAAGAAGAAGAAGTTAAAGACAATCCACAATTAATAAAATATGTTCAAAATAGTCTAAAAACAGAAAAAACAGTTAATTTCTTAGTAGAAAATGCAAAAATAAAATAAAAAATTAAGGAGGCAAATTTTTAAATATATATTGTATATAAAAATTTGCCTTTATTATATAAAAATGGTGGACATTTTTGCGTTCACACAAAACAAGGAGGATAAAAGATGGATAATTTAAAAGATAGTTTAGTACCTTATGTAATTGAACAAACAAGTAGAGGAGAAAGATCATATGATATTTTTTCTAGACTTTTAAAAGACAGAATAATATTTTTAAGTGAAGATGTAAATCAAGCTACGGCAAGCTTAATAGTTGCGCAAATGTTATTTTTGGAATCAGAAGACCCAGACAAAGAAATATCATTTTATATAAATAGCCCAGGAGGATCTATAACAGATGGTATGGCTATTGTAGACACAATGAATTATATTAAATGCCCTGTTTCAACTATTTGTATAGGAATGGCTGCAAGCATGGGATCTGTATTATTGGCATGTGGAACAAAAGGTAAAAGATTTGCAACACCAAATTCAGAAATATTAATACATCAACCATTAATATCTGGAGGATTATCAGGTCAAACAACAGAAATAAAAATTCATGCAGATCATATGGTAAAAACAAGAGAAAAATTAAATAAAATTTTAAGTGAAAAAACTGGTCAATCATTAGAACAAATACAAAAAGATACAGAAAGAGATCATTATATGACTGCAGAAGAAGCATTAAAATATGGACTTATAGATGAAATAATAGACAAAAGAAAATAATTATTTAGGAGGAACTAATGGCAAATAAAAACTATAGCCAAAATGTGAGATGCTCTTTTTGCGGCAAATCACAAGAAATGGTAAAAAGAATTGTTGCTGGACCAAATGCATATATATGTGATGAATGTATTGGAATATGCAATAATATTTTAGAAGATGAAAATTATGGCGATGAATTAGGCTATGAAGATATAAAATCAGAAAACATACCAACACCTGAAGAAATAAAGAAAATTTTAGATGAATATGTAATTGGTCAAGATGATGCAAAAAAAACATTATCTGTTGCAGTATATAATCACTATAAAAGAATATCATGTGAAGAAATAATTGATGATGTAGAAATACAAAAAAGTAATATTTTATTACTAGGACCTACAGGATGTGGAAAAACATTACTTGCTCAAACATTAGCAAGAATTTTAAATGTACCATTTGCAATAGCAGATGCTACAACTTTAACAGAAGCAGGATATGTTGGAGAAGATGTAGAAAATATATTATTAAAATTAATTCAAGCTGCAGATTATGATATTCAAAAAGCTCAAAAAGGTATCATATATATAGATGAAATTGATAAAATAACAAGAAAATCTGAAAATCCATCAATAACAAGAGATGTAAGTGGGGAAGGCGTACAACAAGCGTTATTGAAAATTGTGGAAGGAACAGTTGCTTCTGTTCCACCACAGGGAGGAAGAAA
Organism: Clostridiales bacterium UBA1742; assembly: GCA_002314935.1. Taxonomy (GTDB): domain Bacteria; phylum Bacillota; class Clostridia; order TANB77; family CAG-508; genus CAG-452. Next base: position 8,245 of record DCHW01000055.1, read on the forward strand.
GCACCCACATCAAGAATTTTTACAAATAGATACAAGTAATATTTTATTTATTTGTGGAGGAGCATTTGAAGGACTTGAAAGAATAATTAAAGATAGAGTTGGAAAAAAAGCAATAGGATTTGGAGCTCAAATTGAAAGTAAAAAGGAATTAGAAAAATATAAAATTTTTGAAGAATTGTTACCACAAGATTTATTAAAATTTGGATTAATTCCAGAATTTGTTGGAAGACTTCCAATTGTTGCAACTTTAAGAGAATTAGATAAAGATGCTTTAATAAAAATAGTAACAGAACCAAAAAATGCATTAACAAAGCAATATAAAAAATTATTAGAATTAGATGGTGTAGAATTAGAATTTGAAAAAGATGCATTAGAAACAATAGTAGAAAAAGCTATAGAAAGAAATACTGGTGCTAGAGGATTACGTTCAATAATAGAAGATATTATGAGAGATATAATGTTTGATATACCATCAAATCCTAAAATTGAAAAATGTATAATAAATAAGAAAACAGTAGAAAAGGAAAATGGACCAGAACTTATAATTAATGAAAACAAAGAAGTAAAAAGAGAAAAAATAAAGAAAAAACAAATTACAAGTAAAAAGCAAGATGAAAGTGCATAATAGAAATAAAAACAGACCGATTCTAAATTGGTCTGTTTTAAATATTAAATTTAAAATATATACTTAATTGGGAAATTTATGTGTCAATGATTTTGGAAAATTTCGCTGTAAAATAGCGTTATTTTATTAGCAAAATTTCCCACATATGTAATCTCTAAGTTAATCCGCTTGCCACGGAGGCAGGCTCAAGATTTAATTT
>DCHW01000033.1 GCA_002314935.1 Clostridiales bacterium UBA1742
TGTTCACTTTGAGACTTTTCAATATTTAATCAATTCCAAATCTTTATAACTAATATCAATATTTATGATATTTGTATGATATTGATTGCTATCATCAACACATTTTTTATATTCTTCACATAAATCTATTAATTTCTTAATAAATTCATTTCTATTTCAATCATTTAATAAATCACAATTGATACATATATTGCTTTCTTTTGTATCCTTAGAATCTTTAATTTCAATATTCTTAATCATTTTTGCCTCTATCTACTTATATATATAAGTAATGTACAATATATTTTAACGGTTGTATACAACAACTTGGTTAAACATACTTAAAAGTGATGTTTATATATATCCATATATGTTTTATACATATATGGATTATCTATACTATATTACTTCTATAGCTACTACTATCATATATATCTCCTATATATACTATTGTTTTATCACTATATAGATTAAATAGATAGTTCTCTAATTAATTTAGTAGTAGGTGGATAATAAAACCAGCACGGATGTGCTGGGCGGTTGTTGGTTTCAATATTATTTGCTCGTATTTATGTGTTCAAATTACTCAAAAAATAAATTTTCTTATAATATTATTCCTGATTTTAGCATCATAAATGGTTTGGAACTACTAATTTCTCTTTTCAAATCACAAATTGCACTTGAAATATCACATGAATCAAATTCGCTGCAATTATTATTTTTTGAATAATATTTTTCATTTAGCTGTTCAATTATTTGGTTTTCATTTTCAGAAGTTGGTATTTCAGTACAATATTCAAGAGGAAAATAAAACAAAAATTCTCTAATCAATCTAGATTGACGATTTTTTACTAAATCACAAACAATAGCATATAAATCATGTTTATCACCATCAATTTTTCTTCATCATTCTTGTTGGCTATTTCATAAAATGTAAATTTTATCAGCTCTGTCTGCAATATTAGATTTAGAAGAAATTTTAGTTATATCAGGCATTGATTTAGGCTTTACATTATTTAATTCATATAAAAGAATTAAACATACACCATATTTTCTACATATTTTGCTTAAAGCATCAGCGTTTTTTGCTTGTTGGCCATCTAATTGTTGGAAATTGTCTACAATAATTATTTTTGGTTTAAGCTTTTTAATACAAGTTTCAATCAACCTTACATTATCACAACCAAAAATAATATTGTTTGAAAAAAACAATGGGTCTTTAGCTATTACTTTATCGTACAAATCATCAAGAATTGATTTATTATTTGAACAGCTTAGTCATAGGACATTTCTACCAAAATCACAGCAATTAAGATCCATGCATAATGTTAAATCATGGAATAGTTGCATTATCATTGGGTAAATAGGAACATCAGTTGTATGAGCAAAAGTTATAAATTCACCTGCTCTAAAACCTGAAGATTTGGTTACTATTTTTCAATAAGGACATTTTTCTTTAAAATAATTAGTCATCATTGTATAAATGCCTTTTTTGATTCCTTTTTCATGTTCATTGTCAAGAACTTCTTCTCTTTCTTCATTTAAATCCATATATTTAGATTTAATTTTCTTTACTTTTGGTATTTTAAGGAGATCTTTAAACATTTTATCAATCGTATTAAGAATTGAGTTGATTGTAGAGTCATTCTTTTTATAGCAAGTATAAAGTACAGGTTTTCTTTTAAAACTATTAATTTGTAATATAAAACATCTACAATCATGAAGCAGCAATGTCCTATCTAAGTCTAATTGATAATTGGTATACTCATCTACATCAGTAAAAATTTCATCTATACTATATGTTCAACAATTCCAAGCTTTTTTTAATGAGCTAAATCCATCTTCATAAACTACAAATGTATAATATTTATTCCTAATCGATTTTAAAAACTTTGATATATTTTTTCTATCATTAATAAAAATCCCATCATCTTTTAATTTTTTTAAAACTTCTTTTTTACAAAAGTCGTAAAATTCAATTGTTCCAAATTTTTCTTCTATTATTTCTAATACTTGTTCATCTTTTATCATATTATTTACCATTTTTAATAATTTGATTATATGTTATTAACACGAAAATGGTATATGAGTAGATAAAAAGCGTTCCTAAGTAGGAACGCCGACTGTTTACGAAAAACAGATTTTTTTAAATTACTTATGTATTGTTATAAATTTATCTATTTAAAAATTCTAATAATCATCTAATGTATGCATGAGTGATACATTCTTCACCTGTGCTTGTTGTTCTCTTACCGTATTTATTTCTAATTATAGTTTTTTGTCTTCTATATGGTATTTTACCATTTTCATCGACAATACATGGTAAGTCATCATCAACTTGAGAATGTTCTTTTGAAGTGGTAATTGTATATTCGTGTTCTTGACCATCATTAGGATCGATTGCTTTAAATTTATTATTCATATTTTACCTCAACATACTTATAGCATTAAATTTAAAAAATGCCCCATTTATTTTACTTATTTTTCTCCTTTTGTACAAGTCTCTTTTTTGTTGGTTATGTTTCTTTTTGATTATAAGTTATTAATATATGAATAAGGTATATGAGTAAATAAAGGGTGTTCCATAAGAAGTTATTTTTTGATAAATAACAAAGTCAGCACCAT
>DCHW01000031.1:0-6264 GCA_002314935.1 Clostridiales bacterium UBA1742
ACATATCTATTTTAAACCTATAAATTATTTACATTTTATGTAATAATTTTACTGGTGGTATAAATTGATTAAAGAAAAAAGACAAAGCTTAGGCTTTACTCAAGTTCAAATATCAAATATTTTAGGAATAAGTCTTAGACAATATGTTAGAATTGATAATGAAGAAGACTTGCCAAGACGTGATATATTAAATAAGTTAATAGATGTTTTAAATTTATCTAATGAAGAAATTGGTTTATATATTAGGGAGATTACGCAAAAAATTGCGTAGACTCCTTTTTTTTTCTATTTTGCTTGCAAAATTATTTTATACGTGTTAAAATAGTAGAAGTGAAATTTATTATGACTTTGTGAGGAGGTGCAAATATATGCCAAATATTAAATCTGCAATAAAAAGAGTTAGTGTAATAGAAAAGAAAACATTAAGAAATAATATGGTTAAATCTGAATATAAAACAGCTGTTAAAAAATTTGAAACTGCAGTTGTTGAAGGAAGTAAAGATACTGAAGAACTTTTTAAAAATGCTGTTAAAGCTGTTGATATGGCTTGTACAAAAGGTGTTATTAAAAAGAACACAGCTTCTAGAAAAAAATCAAATTTAGCAAAAAAATTAAATACTATAAAAAAATAAAGTGCATAGCGCTTTATTTTTTTATCTATATTACTCTATTATATAATTTATCAAATATTACAGAACAAATAAAACTAAATGTTGATAATATACCTCCTGTTTTAAATAAAATTATTCCAGCCTCATATATAATTAACAAATTTGATTCTATAATATATATTAGTAATATTATTAAAGCCAATATGCACAAACTAAATGATGATATCATACTTTTTATCATTATTTTTTTTATTTCATCTTGCATATTTTTTATATATTCTAATATTTGATCAGCCATAAAAAACACCTCCGAAACATCTATCTATACATTTATGTTAACATATATTGATTTATGTTTCAAAGGTAATTTCTTCCTATTTATTTAGTTCTTCTAAAAACATTTTATTTAACATTTGTGGATTTGCTTTTCCCCTTGTTTCTTTCATTGCTTGTCCAACTAAAAATCCTAACGCTCTATCTTTTCCTGCTTTATAATCAGCTATTGATGCTGGATTTGCTTCTAATATTTTTAATACAACTTCTTTAATTGCACCTTCATCAGATATTTGAATCCATCCTTTTTCTTCAATTATTTTTTGTGGTTCTGCTGGATTGTCAAACATTTCTAGCAACACTTTTTTTGCTATACTAGTACTTATTGTTCCTTTATCAATTAATATAACTAAATTTCCTAATTGTTCTGCTGTAAATGGAATTTCAGAAGATTCCATTTCTTTATTATTCAATATTCCAATAACTTCTGACATCATTAAATTACTAACAGTTTTAGGATTGTTACAAATTTTAGTAGCTCCTTCAAACATATCAGATAAAGCTTTTTCCATTGTTAATACATTTGCATCATATTCTGGTAAATTAAACTCACTTACATATCTTTCTCTTCTTTTTTCTGGCATTTCTGGTAATAATTTTCTTATTTCTTCAATCTTTTCTTTTGAATTTTTTATTAATCCTAAATCTGGTTCTGGAAAATATCTATAATCTTGAGCATTTTCTTTATCCCTCATTGAAAAAGTTTTTCCAGATACATCATCCCATCTTAAAGTTTCTTGAATTACAGTTCCACCATTTTCTATAACATCAATTTGTCTGTTTGCTTCATACTCAATTGCTCTTGATATTGATTTAAATGAATTCATATTTTTCATTTCTGTTCTAGTTCCTAATTCTGTTGAACCTTTCTTTTTTACAGATACATTTACATCTGCTCTTAATGATCCTTCTTGCATTTTACAATCTGAAACTTCAATATACTGTAATATTGATTTAAGTTTTTTTAAATATATATCCGCTTCTTCTACTGAACTCATATCAGGTTTTGAAACTATTTCTATTAAAGGAACACCTGCTCTATTTAAATCAACTAAGCTTCCTCTGCCATAAGGATCATGATTTAATTTTCCAGCATCTTCTTCTATATGAATTCTAACTAAACCAATTTTTTTCTTATTTCCATTTACATCAATTTCAACATAACCATCTTCACAAAGAGGTATATCAAATTGTGATATTTGATATGATTTTGGTAAATCTGGATAGAAATAATTTTTTCTATCATTTTTACAAGTTTCTGCTATTTTGCAATTTGTAGCAAGTCCAGCTTTTATAGCGTATTCCACTACTTTTTCATTAAGCACAGGTAAGGCACCTGGCATTGCCATACAAACTGGGCAACAATGTGTATTAGGTTCTCCACCAAATTCTGTTGGACAAGAACAAAATATTTTTGTTTTTGTTGATAATTCACTATGTACTTCCAAACCTATTACTATATCATAATTTTCGTTTATCATATTTATCTCCTTTTTGACTATAATTCTGGTTTATATGTTTCTCTAAATTTTGTTTTTTGTTCATACGCATAAGCTGTTTTTAACAAAGTTTCTTCATCAAATTGTTTACCAATAATTTGCATTCCAATTGGCATATTATTACTATTAACCCCACATGGAATTGATATTCCTGGAAGTCCTGCAATATTCAAAGAAACAGTACATAAATCCGCTAAATACATCTCTAATGGATTATTACACTTTTCTCCTATTTTATATGCTACTGTTGGCGCTGTTGGCGTAATTAAAACATCATATTTACTAAACAACTCATTAAACTTATTTTTTATAATTGTTCTGACTTTTTGAGCCTTTTTATAATATGCATCATAATATCCTGAAGAAAGCACATAAGTTCCTAAAATAATTCTTCTTTTTACTTCATCTCCAAAAGCTTCACTTCTAGAATTTCTAAATAATTCATTTAAATTTGTAAAATTATTTGTTCTATATCCATATCTAATTCCATCAAATCTTCCTAAGTTTGAACTAGCTTCTGCACATGCAATAATATAATATGTAGCTAATGCTTGATCAGCTATATCTAAAGAACATTCTTCTACTGTTGCTCCCAATTCTTTATATTTATCAATAGCATCTTTTACAGATTTACTAATTTCTTCATTTATACCTTCACCGAAAAACTCTTTTGGTACACCTATTTTTAATCCTTCAACTCCATCTTTTAAATGTTCTAAATAATTTTTCTTTTCAACATTTACAGATGTAGAATCTTTTTCATCATGCCCAGTTAATACATTTAATAACAAAGCACTATCTTCAACATCTTTAGTTATTGGTCCAATTTGATCTAAACTTGATGCAAAAGCTACTAATCCATATCTAGAAACCAAACCATATGTTGGTTTTAATCCAACTACTCCACAAAATGATGCCGGTTGACGTATTGATCCACCTGTATCTGAACCTAAAGCCCAAGGTACCATATTAGCAGCTACTGCAGCAGCACTACCTCCACTTGACCCACCTGGCACTCTTTCTATATCCCATGGATTTTTTGTTTTCTTAAATGCTGAATATTCTGTTGATGCACCCATAGCAAATTCATCCATGTTCATTTTTCCTAAGCATATCATATTTTCATTATTTATTTTTTCAACTACAGTTGCATCATAAGGTGAAACAAAATTCTCTAGCATTTTTGAACTACATGTAGTTTTAGTTCCATTTGTACAAATATTATCTTTTATACCAATTGGAATTCCATAACACTTTGAACTTGCTTTACCATCTATTAACTCATTTGCTTTTTCCAAAGCCTCTTTATCTGTTATAGTTACAAATGCATTTATATCTTTTTCTTTATTATCTATTCTAGAAATATAACTTTTAGTAATATCTAAAACACTAATTTCTTTTTTCTCTAATTTTTCTATTAATTCGTGAACTGTTAAATCATAAAGTTCCATACCAATCCCCTTTCATTAAATCCGTTATTTTTTAAATAACTTTTGGTACATTAAACATATTATTCTCTTTTTCTGGAGCATTTCTTAATAATGCTTCAGTATCTTCAAAAACTTTTACTTCATCTTTTCTAAAAGCATTAACATTTGATGTACTTCCTATAGTTTCATCAATATTACTTGTATCTACATTATTTAATACATTCGCAAAATTTAAAATATCTTGAAGATTTTCTAAATATGAATTTACTTCTTCTTCTTTTAAATTCAAATTGGCCAAATTTGCAATATGTAATAATTCTTCTTTACTAACTTTCATTTTCACTCCTCCAATTAAAATGTATTATATAATTTTTAGAATAAAAAAACAAGGCAAATGCTGTTATTTATCAATTAATATTGCAAATATTGTAAATTTATAGTAAACTAATACAAGAATGTTTATATCATGGAGGTTATATTATGATAGATATAAAACTTATTAGAGAAAACCCAGAATTAGTTAAGGAAAATATAAAAAAGAAATTTCAAGATCAAAAATTAACTTTAGTAGATGAAGTTATAGAGCTTGATAAAAAAAATAGAGCTACAATAACTCGTGGTGATGAACTTAGAAATGAAAGAAAAACATTAAGTACTGAAATTGGAAATTTAATGAAACAAGGAAAAAAAGACGAAGCAGAAACTATAAAATCTAAAGTTCAAAAAATAAATGAAGAACTTGTAGAAAATGAAAAATTAGAAGAACAATATGCACAAGAAATAAAAACAAAAATGATGAAAATTCCAAATATTATAGATAGCAGTGTTCCTATTGGAAAAGATGATAGTGAAAATGTTGAAGTTGAAAGATTTGGAGACCCTGTTGTACCAAATTTTGAAGTACCACATCATGCAGATATTATTGACAAATTTAATGGACTTGATAAAGAAAGTGCTGGTAGAACAAGTGGTGTTGGCTTTTATTATTTAATTGGAGATATTGCAAGATTACATGAAGCAATGCTTGCTTATGCACGTGATTTTATGATTAATCATAATTTTACATACTGTATTCCCCCATTTATGATTAGAAGCGATGTTGTAAATGGAGTTATGTCTTTTGCAGAATTAGAAGCAATGATGTATAAAATTGAAGGTGAAGATTTATTTTTAATTGGTACATCTGAACATAGTATGATTGGTAAATTTAAAGGACAAATTGTAAAAGAAGAAGAACTACCTATCACACTTACATCTTATTCACCATGTTTTAGAAAAGAAATTGGTTCTCATGGTTTAGAAGAAAGAGGTTTATATAGAGTTCATCAATTTGAAAAACAAGAAATGATTGTTCTTTGTAAGCCAGAAGATTCTATGGAATGGTATAATAAATTATTTAAATTATCTATAGAATTATTTAGAAACTTAAACATACCAGTTAGACAACTTGATTGTTGTAGTGGTGATATGGCTGACTTAAAAGTAAAATCTTGCGATATTGAAGCTTGGAGTCCAAGACAACAAAAATATTTTGAAGTATGTTCTTGTACCACTATGGGAGATGCTCAAGCTAGACGTTTAAGCATTAGATACAAATCAAAAGAAGGAAATAAACTTGTACACACTCTAAACAACACTGTTTTAGCAACACCTAGAGCATTAATTGCATTTTTAGAAAATAACTATAACGAAGATGGAAGTGTTACTATTCCAGAAGCTTTAAGACCTTATATGGGAGGAACAGAAAAAATTATTCCAAAAAAATAATTTTTAAAAGTCCAAAATTAAAAGGAGCAATAATATGATAGTTAAAAACCCAAAATTTGAAATTTCTGCTGTTAGTCCAAAACAATATCCAACTAATAATTTACCCGAAATTGTTTTAGTTCGGAAAATCAAATGTTGGTAAATCCTCTTTTGTTAATACAATGGTAAATAGAAAAGGATTAGCTAGAACTAGTTCAGAGCCACGGAAAAACACGTCAAATTAATTTTTATAATATAGATAATTCTTTCTATTTTGTTGATTTACCTCGGATTTGGTTACAGTAAAATGAGCAAAGAAGAACAAGTTAAAGTTGGGAATTTTATTGAACAATATTTACAAATAAGACAAAATATTTCTTTAATTATATTTTTAATAGACATTAGGCACGACCCAACTGAAAATGATAAATTAATGTATAACTATATTGTTAATAAATCTCAAAGGCCATGTTTAATAATTGCAAATAAAGCGGATAAAATAGCTCCTACTAAAGTAGAAGCTAGAGTAAAAGAATTACAAAACATATTAAATCCTCTAAAAGATTTACCTTTTTTAGCATTTTCTTCGGAAAAGAAAATTTACTGTGAAGATGTTTGGAAATATATAAAAAAATAAAAATAATG